>JBASAI010000204.1:0-3419 GCA_049650525.1 Arcobacteraceae bacterium | reverse complement strand
GCTCTTGTCTAGTTGCTGCAATAACAAGCTCTCTAATATTTACATTTTGTGGTTGAGCATATACAAACTCAATAGATCTTGCAATATCATCTGGAACAATTACACCACCCATAGACTCTTTCCACTCTTCATAACCTTTAATAATCTCATCATCACTTGTATGTGATAAAAGTTCTGTTTCAACAGCACCTGGAGCAATTGTTACAACCCTTACATTAAAAGATGCTACTTCTTCTCTTACATTTTCACTAATACCATGAATTGCAAATTTAGTGCCACAATATGCGGCATGAGCTGGGAATGTTTTTTTACCTGCAATTGAAGAAATATTTATAATTGTTCCTGTTCTATTTTCTTTCATATCAGTTAATACTGCTTGCATACCATTTAATACTGCAATTACATTTAGATCAAACATTTTTTGCCATTCTGAGATATCTTGTGTATCAATAGAACCTAATAACATTGCTCCTGCATTATTTACTAAACATCCAGTTTTTCCATATTTTTCTTCTGCTTCTTTAATTGCAATTTTTATTGCTTCAAAATCAGTTACATCTACTTTTACACAAATAGTATTTGGCAAACCTAAAGATTCAATTTTCTCAACTCTTCTTGCTATTAAAAGAAGAGGATGCCCTGCAGCTGAAAATCTTTTTGCTGTTGCTTCTCCTATTCCTGAACTTGCACCTGTTATTACTATTAATTCTTTCATTTTAATTCCTATTATTTTATTTAAATAAGTATAATTTAATTAACGTTTCAATAACGTTTCAAACTACTATTTGTTATAAATTTGTATTTCATTAATATAAGAGAATCTAACTGTTAATACTAAAAATAATAAACTGCTAACAAGAAATAGGACACAAAAAAATAAGTTATAAAAACAAGTTCAATAAGTTGTACCTTTTGGCGAATGTTCCAAAATTCAACTCTATTTGGAACAAGCTTTCTGTGAGCAAAAACTGCTCCAAAATTAAGAGATTTAGGAATAAACTATTTAGGATTTTATGTTCTATTTTTGTTGATAGTTAACCCTCTCCATAAGTCTAGAAATTCTAATCCACCTCAATGGCGGAGTAGTTTAACAATGTATTTATATGCTTTTGTTTAAAAGTTTATAGATAATCTTCTCTAATTGGAGTAAATACATCAACTACTTCTCCAGCTTCAAGTATTTCAATACTATGTTCCATATTTGCAGGGATTGAATAGGAATCACCTGCTTTTAGAGTTTCATCAAAGTTGCCAAACTTTAATCTATATTTTCCTGAAACTACATATCCATTTTGTTCGTTTTGATGGGAATGAATTGGTACATTATTGCAATAACTACTTACTCAAAGCAACTTTAATACCCATAGAGATTAAAATCATTCCTACTGTTTTATCAAACCATTTTCCAAATTTATTAAAAAATACTCTTATTTTATCATTACTTAATACATATGCTAAGAATACATACCAAGAAAGAGCTATTAGAATACAAGCTATTCCATAGATACTTTGAATAGCAAATGGTGTATTTGAGCTAATTGTAACTGTAAAAATTGATATGATAAAAAGTGCTGCTTTTGGATTTAGTACATTACATAAAAATCCAAGAAGAAATGCTTCTTTATTCTTCATAGTGATTGTTTCACTACTTTCTTCTTTATCTATTTTAAATCCAGTAGATTTAAAGCTTTTATATCCAAGATAGATTAGATACCCTGCACCTAAAAACTTTACAATAGTAAATAAAATAAGAGACTGTGAAATAATAAACCCAATTCCTATAATCGTATAAATAATATGAACTGAAACTGCTGAACCAATACCAAGGGCAGTATAAATTGATGTTTTTCTACCGTAAGTTACACCTTGTTTTAATATAAATGCAAAATCAGGTCCTGGACTCATTGTTGTAAAAAACATAATAAGAACTACTAATAAAAGTTCATTTATATATATTGAAAAATCTAGCATGATAACTCCTAAATACTTTTTAGTTCTTTAATCCCAATATATGAGCCTAAGCCAAATAAAATAGAAGCAGAAACTCTTTCTTGTATTTGTTGTGCTTTTTTACTTTTTTTAATAAGAGCAGATACTTTACTTGAAAATATAGCAACTAAAAAGTCACAAGGTATTGCAGAAACCACAACAATAATTCCAAAAAGTAATAACTGAAATGAAACAGAGCCGATTTCAGGATTTACAAATTGAGGTAAAAATGCTATGAAAAACAGAGCTGTTTTTGGGTTTGTCAGTTCTATTACAATACTTTCAAAAAATATTCTTGGTAGTGGTTTATAAGTAGATTTTTTTACCTCTTGTGCTTCATCATTTTCAAAACTTGCTTTAAAGTATTTGATTCCTAAATAGATTAAATAAAATGCCCCTAAAAGCTTGATAATAGTATATAAAGTTGGAGAGTGTTTAAAAATAGCTGCTAAACCCAAAACTGTTGCAAGAACATGAAAAAGTCCACCTACAGCTAAACCAAGTGCTGCAACAATACCACCTGAAACTCCTTGAGATATTGATCGCGCCATTACATATAGATTTGATGGTCCTGGAGAGATATGCATGATTAATGTTGCAAGTGTAAATGCTAATAATACTTCTATTGATGGCATTAAAATCCTTTTTTATTTTGTAATATATTCGTGTGCTGTTATACCATATATTTTTTTAAAGTGTCTATTTAAATATGATAAATCATAAATCCAAATTCAACAATACAGCCATATAAATCTTTTGTAGTATCTAAATATCTTTTAGCATGGATTAGTTTTGTATTTAAAAAATACTGATACGGTGACATACCTGTATTTGATTTGAACATTCTTATAAACTGAAACTTTGAGATATTAAACTCCTTAGACATTTGTTCGATATCCAAAACATTATCAAGTTCATAATAAATCATCTCTTTTGCTTTTTTTATAAAGGAAGTTTCATTTGTATATGAACTTATTCAGTGCATAAGTTCAGAAACATATGCAACTACAATTAAAATATTTGTAGTTAGTAACTAATTTTTATCAAATACATAATAAGTGGTAGTAAAAACAATATTGTTATGGTACTTGAAGCAGTCATTACTGCTATTTCTTTATGTGGTCCATTAAAACTAAGAGCAAATAAATAACTTGTAGTTGCTATTGGCATAGAATATTGAATAAGTAGTGTTGAAATGATAACATTATCAAAATCTCCAAATAAATATAATGAATAAACAATTACAAATCCTAATAAAACACGAACTATACCCATTCTAATAGCTTTGAGATTTTCTCCTATTTTTATACCAACTAAGGAAGACCCAAAGGCTATAAGCATTAAAGGGATTACAATCCCTCCAAGCATTTTACATACATCTTCTATTATAAATGGAACATCAGTATTTGTTCCTTTAAAAAATAGTGCTA
>JBASAI010000203.1:0-2630 GCA_049650525.1 Arcobacteraceae bacterium | reverse complement strand
CTCTCAATCAGTTCGCAAGTTATTGTTTATAATCACTAAATGATAGCTATTTGAGGCTTAAAAATTTGCTAGGGCAACTTGTTTTTTTCCTGTGTTTTGTTATACATATTTCTTTGATTCTAACACTATTTTATCAATAAATACTCCGTATGCTTCGCAAAATGTACTTATATCTTCTTCTGATAAATTTATTTTATCATCTAATGTCATAGTTTTTTGGGATATAGATTGATAAACTTTTAAAAAAACTTGATAGTCTTTATTTAAGTCAGGAAAATAAAATCTAATTGTCATTCCTAATTTAGCTCCAACACCATCAAGTGATCCTTTATATTTTAATGGTTTTAAAGATTCCTGAGAAACTTTATCCATTAAAATGAAAATTTCTTCAAGTTTTAGCTTTTTAAATTCTTTTATTTTATTTTTATTTTTACTTGATTCAAGTAAAAAATCTTTTCCAATTGCTGATAAAAATCCAATAAGTCCACCAATTCCAAGTGTTACTAAATCCATTTAATTCTCCTTTTTTTAATTACTTATAGTTATCTCTAAATTTGTAGTAAAACTTGATGTATAACTAGTTATTGATAGACATTATAGTTACATAACACTTAAATCTCATATAATACACTCAACTATGAATTTCAACACAGTATATTAGTATGTATAAACTCTTATATGTTATTATATATCTCATATAAGATATAAAACTACACTATTTAAGGTAAGGTTAATAATATGAAACCAAAATTATTGGATATATTAGTAGAAAAAATACGAGTGAAACACTATAGTAAGTCTACTGAAGAGACTTACTATTATTGGGCTAAAAGTTATATATTGTTTCATGGTAAAAAACATCCAAAGGATATGGGTAAAGTTGAGATTGAGCAGTTTCTTACACATCTAGCAGTTGAAAAGAAAGTTGCTCCCTCTACTCAGAACCAAGCTTTTAATGCTATATTATTTCTGTATCGTGAAGTACTAGAGATGGATGTGTCTACATTTAATATCCAGTCACTCAGAGCAAAAGAAAAATCACGAATACCAGTAGTCTTGAGTATAGAAGAGGTGAAACAGATACTTACAAACATCACAGGAGTAAATAATATCATCACATCTTTACTCTATGGTTGTGGTCTTCGTATAAAAGAAGCTCTGAGGCTTCGAGTTAAAGATATCGATTTTGCATATAACAATATCTATGTTTACGATAGTAAAAGTGATCGTGATAGAATAGTTCCTCTTCCTCTAAAATTAAAAGATAGATTAAAACAACAAATCATACGAGTGCAAACACTTCATGCTAAAGATTTACGAGATGGTTACGGAAAAGTATATCTTCCTCATTCAATATCCCAAAAATATAGTACAGCAGCCACAGATATAAAATGGCAATATCTATTTCCAGCCTCAAAAATATCGTATGATAAAAGAGAAAATATCACAAGACGCCATCATATAAATGATATCAATATCAATCGTGCTATCAAAAAATCCATCACAATATGTGATATTCATAAAAGAGTCACAGCTCATACATTTAGACATTCTTATGCCACCCATTTACTTCAAAATGGCACAGATATCAGAAGTATACAAGAGCTACTCGGACACAAATCTATAGAAACAACTATGATATATACTCATGTAGTAAAGGAACTGAACAAAGATACTATTATGTCTCCTTTGGATTTTTAAAAAATGTAATCATAATAAATAAAACAACTTTAAGATATAATAATCTTTATGATTAAAAAAGCAACAAAAAAAGATATTATATATATACGAGATAGATTTTTAGAAGAGTACAATGATGCTGTAACGGAGTTAACCTATAAAAATGATTATGAGCTTCTTATCGCGATCATTCTTTCAGCTCAGTGTACTGATAAGCGAGTCAATATCATCACTCCTGCATTATTTGAAAAGTATCCTTCAAGTGTAGAGTTATCAAAAGCCGAGCTAGAAGATGTAAAAGAGTTACTTAAAAGTTGTAGTTTTTTTAATAACAAAGCAAAAAATATCATAAAAATGGCACAAAGTGTCGAAGAGCATCATGCTGGAGATATTCCACACGATACAAAAGAGCTGATGAAACTAGCTGGTGTTGGAAACAAAACAGCAAATGTTTTTATGATAGAAGCAGATGGTGCAAATCTGATGGCTGTGGATACGCATGTGTTTCGAGTCTCTCATAGGCTAGGGTTGAGTGACGCTAAAACAGTTGGTCAAACAGAAGTACAGCTTGTCAAAAAACTCAAAGATGATCTTCATATCTTTCATCAAGCGATGGTATTGTTCGGGCGATATATTTGTAAAGCTGTTAAACCAGAGTGTGAGAAGTGTTTTTTAACTGAAGTGTGTAAAACAAAAGAAACATTTAGAGTAGGGTAATAGATGAGATATTTATTTATAGTGATGATAAGCTCTTTTGTTGTTTTTTCAGTAGGGTGTAGCTCAAAAGCAGAACCACAAAAAAGTGAAGTAGTTCAAGTGCAAGATGAAATTTCAAGTGATGAAGATCTATTTTTAAGTGAATTCGATGATGAGCTTATAGTGGAAAAAAAGTTTGATCCATTGAGTGGATACAATCGAGTGATGACAAGCTTTAATGATGGTGTTTATAC
>JBASAI010000202.1:0-2955 GCA_049650525.1 Arcobacteraceae bacterium | reverse complement strand
CTTACAATAATACAAGATATATCTATCTTTATCTCTATTAATATTAGTTTTGTCTAGGAAAAAATAACGAAAGTCTATCCGAAAATTATGGCTAATAACGGCAAGAAAACGGCTAAAAATAGTTAGTTTAGTTTTTATATCTAGCATCTATATCCTTTATCTCCCAATGTCCTGACTTTAGACTTCCGATTCTTTCTATTTTGTCTTCATCTTTCAGTTTTTTAATCACTTTTTTAACACCTGATTCACTCATAGAGATTATTTTACATAATTCTTTGATAGTGATTTTATTATTTTCGCTCATTAAAGATAAAATCTTTTGGTCACTTTTTAGGTTACTTTGTTGGTCACTTTTTAAAGTACTTTTGATAGATTCTAAAATCATCTCCAACATAAATTCTATAAATGGTGTAGATTCTCCTACACTTGTAGAGTCTTCAATCGCTTTATAATACTCTTCTTGATGATCTCTTACTATACTTTCTGTTGGTAAAAGTGAAAAAAGTGGGTTGTAACTGTTTAGTATCACACTTTGCCAAAGTCTACCAATCCTACCATTTCCATCTGAAAAAGGGTGTATAAATTCAAATTCATAATGAAATATACAAGATTTTAGAAGTAAATGCTCATCACTATTTTTTAGCCACGAAAAGAGTTGTACCATCAGATCATTTACTATATTTGCCTGAGGTGCGATATGATTGCCTACTTTTACATTTACACTTCTAAATTTTCCTGCTGTTGTTAGTATCTCACCCATCAAGATTTTATGTGCATGCAGTAGATCATCTATATGCTCAAATCTATACTCTTCTACTTTGTCATATGCTTTGATAGCACCTTGTACCTCTGCTAGTTCTGATACAGTCGCCAACACTCTTTTGCCTTCAAGTATAGCAGTTATCTTTTGCTCACCTAAAAAGTTACCCTCTATTTCCAAAGTTCCTGCCAATGTCTTGATACGGTTCTTTTTTCTAAGCATTGGTGTAGTTTTTGATGATGAAATAAATTTTAGATTTGTTAACTCTTCACTAATATTAGATATGAGATTTACCATTTTAGATGTAATAGTGTAGGGTGGTTTATAGTTCATGGCTACTTTCCTGTTTTTGTATTATTATTTTCACTTAATTATTATTCCTCTAACCATCTTTTTATTATGTACTCTTTATTACCAGTTTTTGGTAAATAGTTTTTATAAAAATTATCTCTAAAATAATCAAATATATCACTTTCTTTATCTATAAGAGCATTTTCTAACATATACATAAGTGCAATAGAAGGACTTCGAGACTCCCCTAAACTACAATACACAAAAACACTTTCATCATTCTCTAAATGTCGTTTTATGAATCTCAAAGCTACATCTATCATCTCGTCGTTTACATATTTTGGATCATTTGTATCAATCATGTTTAGATAAATAGCATCTTCTTCCTCTTTGTATAGATAGTGAGGATTGTTTTTATTACAACCTTTACCACTCCAACCAACTTGAGACTGATGTGTCACAAATCCATTTGCACGGTTGAGTGCACACACTATTTTCATCCCTTGACTTACTGCTGTGTGATACTCTTCTTTTGTACCTATGAAGATGTTTATATTAGCTATTTTTTGCATGCTCTATCTTTATCACCGACAACTTGATTGCCATAATGCAACATTGCACCAAGATGTTCTCTAAAATCTTTTTCAAAATTTTCTAACTTCAACTCTTTTTCTAAATTTGAAATCAAAGGATAAATAGCTTGTGTAATAACCATTAATAAAGAGGTCAAAGCACCAAAATTATGATTTATCATGTGTGTTTCATCAAAATCTTTAAAATCTTTCCCAAAAATCAATCCCATTGAGTGTTTCATGCCATAAAGTGTACCATGCGAGATATCTGAAGATATTCTATAAATAACTAGCTGTGCTAGTTGTAGAGGTCTAGTTGCATTTTTACCAAGTTTTTGATTTATTGCATTATGTCTTTTCGACATATTATTTTTTGTCCAATTTCTTGGGTCTCCATCCATTTTTATTGGATTATTCTTAGCAAAACCAACAGTATGTTTTTCTCCATCAAAAACCATAAATACAGCTTCGCTATCTGTAGCAGTTGAGCGAGCAGATTCAAACTGTGCTTTCTTAACAGTATATTCAACCATTTCATCCATGGCTTTAAAATCTGTAGCTAAAATATACATAACATTAACAATACTTTCATAAACCATTCTTGAGATAACATAACAATCTCTTGTCTTAGTATGCCTTGCAAGTAATCCCAATGTGTCCATAGAATCCATAATACCTAGTAGTAATAGATAAAACTCTTGACTATGTTTTGAATCGCTTTTTAAAACTTCATCACAAAGTTTTTTATAGATTGATACTCCATTGTGATAGAGTGAAACATATTGATTAAATTTTTCTATATTCATTTTATACTCTCAACTTGGGTATCTAAAACTTGCTTCATCATAATGACTGAAAATTTGACACCTTCTTTTTCAATCATAATATCTTTTAGATAGATTTTTTGATTTTCTAAATAATTAGATGGAAAATTAATAGCAAGATAAGTTATTAATTTTTTGTTATTCTCCCAAAATCTATATTTAACTTCACCTGTTAATTGGTATTTACTCAAAAAATTATGGATAGATTCTATTCTGCCTTTCCAGTTGATTAATTCCATATCAAACCATACATCATCCCAACTATCAAAAAACGGAAAGTGCAAAATCAAATTTCTAATGAATTTAAATAATTTACTAGCAATCTCAGATTCCATAGGTGGTCTTTTTTCTTTTATTTCATTTATAACCCATTCAATTGGTTCATAATTTAAAAGCTCTGTATAAACTGCAAAAATTTCTTTGATTCTTGAAAATCTATATTTTGGTTCAAGTGTCCAAAATTTATCATCAAAAATCTCTTCTTGTAAGTCATAGAATCTGGTATATG
>JBASAI010000201.1:0-2104 GCA_049650525.1 Arcobacteraceae bacterium | reverse complement strand
CTTCTATCGTTGGGAACTCAGCAAGTCCATATACAAAATGCAGTGTTTGTTGAAAATCCAAGTCGATAATCGTCACTTTCTCATCTAGCATCTGTATAGCATATGCTAAGTTGTAAGCTATCGTACTCTTACCAACTCCACCTTTACTGTGTCCTATTGTTATGATTTTTTTCATACTGTTTCCTTGTAGTTTATTTTGTTATTACTCAAAAGAATCTTTCGGTTGTTAAAACTCTTTTGAGTGTTTTATTTTGGTTTAATGTATTGATATGATATACTCTAAATAAAAATTAAGGATGTATATTTGTCTGATACACAAGAAGTAGAAAACTACGAACATAATTTGAAACTATACTATGAAGCTAAAAGAAAAGAACTCGATATTATTCTTTCAAATTCAATGCCTACTCAAATGAACAATATAAAAACTTTATTATGGATGAATTTTCTTCTAATAGGTTTGATGTTTCAATTTATTAAAAAGTTTCCTATTCCTGATATAGTTATAGGTTTTTTTATCTTGTCATTATGTGCAATAATTTGTGTGCTTATGGCTATTCTTTCTAATAGAACAAAATCATACGGAACATTAGATTCTTATGAACATATATCCGAATATGTGAATAATAAATGGACGAAATCACAATTTTTTATTGATATGATCGATAGTGTTATTTATTCTATTAAACATAATAGGAAAATACTTCATAATAAATCAAAACTTATGCATCTATCGACTTGGTTTACATTGTTAGCTATACTATTTATAATTATTGCTTTTTTTCAAATGCAATAGATTTTATAAAGGAGGTAAAATATGGAAAAGAATAGTAAACCCACAAAACCTACACCTATTGGTAAGCCTGGTCATATTCAAGAAAGTAGTTATTCGACTGGAAAGCCTATGGGAAAAAAACCCACAAAACCAACACCAAAAAAAGATAAGTAGCGAAAGCTATTTACCTTTTTAGGTTCTAATCATCAAATAACCAAATACTACTAAAAACGAACCACAATATAAAAAAACATATATCTTCCATATTTTATACTCCATATTCATTATTGAATTGCCCGAAGGCAACTCAAACATAAATATATTGGTTTAGTCCTATTTCAACTAAATACACCGCTATTCAGATATCTTTTTTATACTCCTAATCTTTCCAGGTGGTTGGAGTCACAAAACTACTTGTTTTGATTTGTTGTGATAGAATAGTAATATCATTACTATTAAATAGAGCTTAAGTATAGTAATATAATTACTATTAATTAATTTTTATGATATAATTCTTGTAATTTAAATAAAAAGAGGTATTTAGATATAATGTCAATAATGAAATTAAATGAACTAAAAGAAGCAGAACGAATAAAAATATCACTTTTAAAATATATTTATAAATCTACAAAGGGTAGGTATATTGCTGTACCAGAGGTATCTCTACCGAGTAGTGTAGCAGATATCTTAGTGACCAATGGTGATATTCATATATATGAAATCAAATCAAAATCAGATACATTAGCACGATTAGAAAAACAGATTAACGATTACAAAAAATTTGCACATAAAGTTACAGTTGTAGTTGATGAAAAATTTATTAGTAAATTAAATAAGTTAGAGTTTATGAACGGTGTTGGTATAGTTTCTGTTAATAACCGATATGGATTAACACATATAAGAGAAAGTGCGAAGTTTGAAGTAGGAAAAAATTTTTATTTAGCCTACTGGAGTCCAATAGAATTAAGGGAAAGTTTAAGAGGATTTGAAAAATGGTACAAGTATTCAAGTGATGAAGCATATAATAAAGTTCTCACTATATTAAGTGAAGAAGAAATCAGAAAAGTTACTTTATTTAGATTGAAAGAAAAATATATAAAAGAACACTTAAAAAGAAAAGATTTAATAGTTGAAAAAGACTATGTAAAAGCACTACAGTCAAGATTCAAGGATTTAGAAGAGTTAGATGTAACTCCCCTTAAATATCTTCCTGCTTATGTTTTTAGAGACTTTGATTAATGATCAATAAAATTGTGAATTATAGAGATTATATTATGTCTTAAGCATAATGTTTTTATTACACCAGGTGTTGTGATTTCAGGACAAAAA
>JBASAI010000200.1:0-20999 GCA_049650525.1 Arcobacteraceae bacterium | reverse complement strand
CATATACCCTCCTCAAAAAAGAACACGAAAAATTTTTATCTCAATTAACAAAGATGACGGACTTTAACACTGGAGTCATTAAATCTTTAGAAAGGTTTACCATGCAAATAAGTGAAAGAAATCAAATTCAAGGGAAAATTGAACTGATCAAAAAAGGTGAAGTAAACTCTGAAGTGAGTGTAAAACTCAAAAGTGGAACTACGATTGTAAGTGTCATCACAAATAGTGCCGTTGAAAATCTTGAACTTAAACTCAACGATGATGTTGTTGCTATTTTCAAATCAAGCTCTGTACTTCTTTCAACACAAAAAGATATCACAATAAGTGCTCGAAATCAGCTGCAAGGTACTATCGAAAAGATAGATTTAGGTGGAGTAAATAGTGAAGTTTTGGTAAATATAGGCGATGGAGACAATGTCACTTCTGTAATTACTAAAAATTCTATAGAAACTCTTGATCTCAAAGTTGGTGATAGTGTCAAAGCTATCATAAAATCATCAGATGTGATGATAGGCAAATAAGAACGCAAGGAAAATAAAATGATAAAAAAATTACTCTTAGGAAGTTTACTCTTAACTGGCTCTTTATATGCGGGAACTATAAACATTGCTGTTGCTGCAAATGTAAGCTATGCTATAGATGAACTCAAAGCGGAGTTTAATAAACTCAATCCAGATACAAAAATAAATGTAACATTAGGAAGCAGTGGAAAACTTACAGCTCAAATACGAAATGGAGCTCCATATCAACTTTTTATGGCAGCAAATATGAAATTTCCTGAAAGTTTATATGCAGATGGTGTGGCGGTTACTCGACCACTTATTTATGCACAAGGAAGTTTGGCATATTTTGGAAATAAAGAGTATGATTTTTCAAAAGGTATAAAACTTATACAAGATAAAAAGATCAACAAAATAGCAGTAGCCAATCCAAAAACAGCACCATATGGAAAAGCTGCCATCGAAGCTATCACAAATGCTGGAATATATGACAGTGTAGAAAGTAAGTTCGTATATGCTGAGTCTATTTCTCAAACTGTTTCTTATGCTGTGACTGCTGCTGATATTGGATTTATCGCAAAATCTTCACTTTATAGTGCAACAATGAAAAAGTACCAAGAGGGTGTAAACTGGGCAGATGTAGATCCAAAACTCTACACACCTATAAATCAAGGTATTGTTATCGTGAAAAATGGTGAAGCGAACAATGAAGTGGCTGCTTTTTATGCCTTTATGTTAAGTCCTAAAGCGAAAAAAATACTCAATGACTATGGATATTTAGTTCCATGAGTCAAATAGTTGCTACTGTTACAAGTATCGAAAACTGTGATAGTTTGCATATAGTAAAGTTTGATTTTCATGATCAAACTTTATCTATGATGAGTCTCGAACTTGATCCCAATATAAAGATAAATACAAAAGTAAAACTTACTGTAAAACCTACAAATATCGCTATTGGTAAGAATTTTTTGGGAGAGATAAGCTATTCAAATCAACTCATATGTATCATAAATGATATCAAAAATGGACAACTTTTAAGTAGTGTAAAATTGCAAAACTTTGATACTACTTTGGAGTCAATCATCACTTGTAGTTCTTCAAAAAATCTAAATCTAAAAGTAGGAGATACAGTAACAGCATATATCAAAGCAAATGATATCTCTATAGCAGAAGTTTTATCATGATAGAGATACTTCAAAGTATCGATTATGAGCCTTTTTGGATCTCATTTAAACTCGCAACCATCACAACAATGATTCTTTTTTTACTTTGCATCCCTTTTGCGTGGTATCTATCACAAACAAAATCAAGAGCCAAACCTATTTTGGAAGCGATCACCGCTTTGCCTTTGGTGTTGCCACCTTCTGTTTTGGGATTTTATATCCTTGTGATACTTTCACATAACTCACCTGTGGGGGCTTTTTTTGAAGATACCTTTGGGATAAAACTTGTGTTTAATTTTACAGGTCTTATCATCGCTAGCTGTTTTTACTCACTGCCTTTTATGGTACAGCCTATTCAAGGTGGCTTTGAATCGATCAATAAAAATATGCTCGAAGCTAGCTACATCAGTGGAAAAGGGAAAATAGAAACGATTATCAAAGTAGCCCTACCAAATATGAAACCAGCATTGATGACTGCGATCATCATCACCTTTGCTCATACTGTAGGAGAGTTTGGAATCGTATTGATGCTAGGTGGAAGTATCCCTGGAGAAACAAAAGTAGCCTCAGTAGCAATCTACGAGTTTGTAGAGATCATGGACTACACTACAGCACATATCTACAGTGGAATCATGCTCTTGATTAGTTTTATAGTACTTTTAAGTGTGTATATATTTAATGGGAAGATTAAGAAGGTTGGGTTTTAGTGGTTTGATTATTTTTATAATTTAAATTACAATCTGTCATATAATGTAAATATACATAACTTTTTTGTTATGATTATAATTCTAGGAGTTTTAGTATGAATAAAAAATTAAATATCAGAAATAGCACAGCAGAATTTTTAATATTTACTTCAACCAGTGGTGAAGATAGTATAGAAGTAAGAGTAAATGATGACAATGTTTGGCTTACTCAAAAGTTAATTGCTGAACTTTTTGATGTAAAAATTCCTGCTATATCTAAACACTTGAAAAATATATTTGAGAGTGGTGAACTTGATGAAAATGTGGTTATTTCCAAAATGGAAATAACCACTAATCATGGTGCCATTGAAGATAAACAACAAACTAAAAATGTTAATTTTTATAATCTTGATGCAATTATATCCGTAGGATATAGAGTAAATTCAAAAAAAGCGACACAGTTTAGACAATGGGCTACAAGAGTTTTAAAAGAGTTTGCTATCAAAGGTTTTGTTTTAGATAAACCAAGACTTGAAAATGGTTCTTTTTTAGGCAAAGAGTACTTTGAAGAACTTTTAGAACAGATACGAGATATAAGACTAAGTGAAAGAAAGTTTTATCAAAAGATCACAGATATCTATGCCACAAGTATAGACTACAACAAAGATGATACACAAACAAAAGAGTTCTTTGCCAAAGTACAAAATAAACTTCACTACGGTATCCATGGACAAACAGCAAGTGAACTGATCGTAAATAGAGCCAGTAGTCAAAAAGAGTATATGGGACTAACCTCATGGAAAAATGCACCAGATGGTAAGATACTCAAAACAGATGTAACCATAGCCAAAAACTATCTATCTCAAGAAGAGTTATCATCTCTTGGCAGAATTGTAAATGCTTATTTAGATTTAGCGGAAGAACGAACCAAAAGAAATATCCCCATGACCATGGAAGACTGGGCAAAAAGACTAGATATATTTTTGGAGTTTGATGATAGAGAGATTTTAAAAGATAATGGAAAAGTAACTGCCGAGATAGCAAAAGAGTTTGCATTAAGTGATTTTGAAAAGTATCGAGTGATACAAGATAGGATTTATGTAAGTGATTTTGATAAGCTTATGGGAGAAATATAAATATGGAACTAGTTTATTTATGGGTAGAAGAGTATAAAAATATACAGCATCAAGGATTTAATTTTTCTCCTAGGTTTGATTGTAAATATGATGAAGAATCAAATGAATTAACGATTGATGAAAAAAAAGATTATGTAAGTATTTTTCCTGATAATATAAATATTACTGCAATTGTTGGTGAGAATGGAAGTGGGAAGAGTAGTATTCTAGAGTTATTGCCTTATGGACAAAAGATAAGAGAAGTGAATAAATTAATTTTTCTTTTTTTTAAAAAAGATGAGGAGTATATTCTTTTAAAACCAAGTTTAAAAAAAATAAAAATAAATAAAAATTTCGAGAAAAACATACAAGATAAAGATATTAAAAAAGATGATTTTTCTAAATCGTATGATATTAGATTAATAACATATGATACTGATTTTACAAAAATAAATTTTACTGACAAAGGTATACTTGAATTCTTTGAAAGTTTTACAAAATATGGGCTTTCATCTAAAGAAGAATATTTAGAAAATAGTAATAAAATTTTAAATATTAAAAAGATTAAAGATATTTCAAATTTTTTAATATTTAAATTAAAAGACGAACTCTTAAATTAAAATATTTTTAGACCAAATTATATAAAGATTTCCAATCAAGATAAGAGTAATACCCCTTTAGAAATTGATAAAATAATAGAGATATTTAACAGTGAAGAAAAAAATAATAATCAATTAATTGAAAAAATAGAACGACATAAAGACAAATTAAATAAATTGGAATACAATAAAAAAATATCTATTAATGATATAAATGAACTTGATATACTTTTCGAATTAGGAATGCAAGAATATTTAAATATTGATGTTTATAATGAAAAAGATATATGTTTTAACGAACTCAGTCAAGGAGAGAGAATTTTTTATAATCATTTCTTATTTGTAAGTTTTATTAAATTAAATCATTCTCAATCTAAAGAAAAAGAAAATACTTTTTTTCTCATTGATGAACCAGATACAACCTTTCATCCAAAGTGGCAGAAAAAATATTTAAGTGGATTGTTGAATATATATAAAAAGTATGAAAAAAATATTCATCTAATAATAACTTCACATTCTCCTTATATTCTATCAGATCTACCAAAAGAAAATGTTATATTTTTAGAAAATGGAATACAAAAAGACCCATTTAAAGATAAACAAACATTTGGTGCAAATATACATACTCTTTTATCTGATGGATTTTTTATGAAAGATGGTCTTATGGGTGAGTTTGCTAAAGACAAAATACAGTCTATAATTAAATATCATGATGAAATTTTAAAAAAAGACCTGAAAAAAAAAGAAAATATAAAACGAAGAAATGCGGAAAAATTAATTTATGAAAAAGAACATAAAACCCATTTTTGGCAAATACAATCTATTATTGGGGATGATTATTTAAAACAAGTCATTAAAAATCACTTGATGGAGATAGAAAAAATAGTTTTAGGTAATGATGAAGCTAAAAAAGAAGAAATATTAAGATTAAAACAACAAATTAACTTATTGGAAAATCAAGAATGTTAAAAGTTAAATATAATAGTTCATTTAAAAACTCGTATTATAGATTAATTGCTGATAGAAAAATGAGTAAATTTAAAAATAGAACTTTTGAAAGTTACTATAATAGTTGCATAAAACATAAATTAAATAACTATTCTTTAGAAGATATTCTTTGTGGTGATTTTGAGAAAATAAAAGAAATTAAAGAATCAGTAGGTGAAAAATATTCTAGTCAAACAAATTTAATGAAACAGTTTTTCAACTATGATAAAAAATCTGCATCTTTTAATGCAAAAACTTCATGCTTTCAAGGAAAAATATCAAAATTTTTTGAGGAAGAAGTAGAAGTTCATACTTGTTATTATTGCAATATTGATTTTATAAATACTTTTAAAAAAGGAAAAGAAACAAAAAATGCTTTTACTCTTGACCATGTACTTGAAAAAGCTGATTATCCTTTTTTGGCACTTAGTTTATACAACTTAGTTCCTAGTTGTTATGTTTGTAATAGTAAAGTAAAAGATTCAAAAATAAAGTTTGATGATTGTTCTCCGACAAACAAGAATTTTGATTTTAATGATAAGGTTAAATTTAAATCTTTTTTAATAAATCCTAATCTTCAAATTGAAAAAGAAGAAGACTTTTATATAAAACTTATAGAATCATATTCTTCTCAATATGACACTTATATAGAAAGTTTAAATTTAAATGACAGATATGATTATCATAAATATAAAGTAATAGAGATGATTAAAAAACGAGAAGATTATCCAGATAGTAGAATAAAAGAATTATCCAATTTAACTCAAAAAACAGAAGAAGAGATAAAACAAGATTTATTTGGAATTTACTTAAATGATGAGTTACACAAACGACCGCTAAGTAAACTTATCAAAGATATAAGTGAAGAATTACAATTAATTTAGGAGAAAACATGAAAAAAGAAAACTTACTCATCGTAATCTCAACAGACAATGTTGACAGTATATTAAAATTTCCACTGTTATATGGAGGAGTATCTATCCCTCGAGGTTACTGGAAACGAGTGCATATTATGTTTTGGGGTGCATCGATACAATCTGTTGTAAAGAGTAAAAAAATACGAAAAAAAGTAAAAGAGATGATGACTACTGGTGTCGAGTTTAGTTCGTGTATCGTATGTGCCGAAGAATATAAAGCAGTCAAAAAACTAGAAAAAATAGGAATAGAGTGTAATCATACGGGTGAACTTCTAAACAAAGCACTTCAAAATGATAAAAAATGGTCAACACTTACAGTTTAATGTATCATAAAAAGTCATTATAAGCCTACTAATTTACAGATGAATGAAGTAATATATTTGTATATAATACAAAAGGATAAAAAATGAAAGTTCTTTTAACAGGTGCTACTGGATATATCGGTAGACGACTAAAACAGAAACTCATAAATGACAAAAATATAGAGCTTAAACTATTTGTACGAAACAAAAAAAGTCTTTCGAATAATTTGTCACCTGAAACAGAAATCATAGAGGGTGATACTTTTGATAAAGATAAATTACGATTAGCTTTAAAAGATGTAGATGTAGCTTATTATATGATTCACTCTTTAAATAATAAAAACTATAAAGATTTAGATAAAAAATCAGCTCAAAATTTCATCGATATTGCCGAAGAGTGTGGTGTAAAGCGTGTGATATATCTAGGTGGCTTAGGTGTCAAAAATGACCTAACAAGCGAACATCTTCTTAGTCGCTTAGAAACTGGTGAAGTGCTTAGTTCATCTTCCCTAGTTCAAACAGTTTGGATACGAGCTGGGGTTATTATAGGTTCTGGAAGTACTAGTTTTGAAATCATTCGACACCTTACTGAAAAGCTTCCTATTATGACTACTCCAAAATGGGTTTATACAAAAGCACAACCAATTGCAGTGGATAATGTACTTGACTATTTGTATGATTCTTTATATCTAGAACTTAAAGAAAATCTCATAGTAGATATAGGAAGTGAAGAGTTGAGTTATAGAGATATGATGGTAAAAACAGGTGAAGTGTTGGGGTTGAAAAGGCTTTTAATCCCTGTGCCGTTTTTAACTATAAGTTTATCTTCTCATTGGTTAAATTTATTTACACCTGTTCCTATTATTGTAGCGCATGCACTTATAGAAGGACTTAAATCAGAAGTAACGATACAAAATAACAATGCGAAAAAATATTTTCCAGAGATAAAACCTATCTCGTTTGAACAAAGTGTCCAAAAAGCGATAGATGAAATCAAAAATAACCAAGTGATTAGTAGATGGAGTGATAACTGGGGGATAAATTGGGATTCCGATGATGCGCCTGAGATATCAGATGCTATTTTTGTTGATAGAAAGGTTTTGAGTATAAAAGGGCTTTGCAAAAAAGATATCTTTAAATCTTTTGTAAGTATTGGTGGGGGAAATGGTTGGTTTGCTTTTAATTTTTTGTGGGAGATAAGAGGATTTATCGATAAAGTTATAGGTGGTGTGGGACTTCAAAGAGGACGACGAGTAGAAAATGAACTTCGTATAGGAGATAGTTTAGATTTTTGGAAGGTAGCAGATATCAAAGAAAATGAAAGACTTTTACTTTTAGCACAGATGAAAGTACCGGGAACTGCCTGGTTAGAGTTCAAAATAGAAAATGATACACTTATTCAGTCTGCATATTTTTATCCAAAAGGGGTATGGGGACGTCTTTATTGGTATGGTATAGTTCCTCTTCACTATTTTGTTTTTAATAATATGATTAAAAGTATTGTTCAAAATGTAAAAAATAAAAAGTAAATATATTTGATTTAGGATTAGAAAATGATAAAAATAAACATAAACAAAAAACTTCATGGTGCAAATGGGCAGATGGATTTAAAAGTTGATTTAGAGATAAATGAAGGTGATTTTTTGGCACTAGCAGGACAAAGTGGAAGTGGTAAAACTACACTTCTTCGTATTTTAGCAGGGTTAGAGGAAGCTAATGGGACTATACAAGTGGGTGATGAAATCTGGCTTGATGGTAAAAAATCATTACCTTCACAAAAAAGAAAAATAGGATTTGTTTTTCAAGACTATGCACTTTTCCCAAATATGAGTGTGGAGGAGAATTTACTTTATGTTAAAAAAGATAAAGCGTTAGTTGCTAAGCTTTTAGAGATGACAGATTTAAGTGAACTTAAAAATAGATTTCCAAATAGTTTAAGTGGTGGACAAAAACAACGTGTAAGTTTATGTCGTGCTATGATGAATCGACCAAAACTACTTTTGATGGATGAACCTCTATCTGCTCTTGATCCTGCAATGAGAACAAAACTTCAACATGAAATATTGACTCTACATAAAGAGTTTGGAACGACAACGATTATGGTAAGTCATGATCCAAGTGAGATATATAGACTTGCCAACAGAGTTGTGATGCTACATTTTGGAGAGATCATAAATGATGGAACACCAAAAGAGGTGTTGCTTAAAACAAGTGGAAGTGCTAAGTTTTCATTTGAGGGTGAGATACTTGATATCGTAAAAGTGGATGTGATCTATATCGCTATTGTTTCTATCGGTCAACAACTTGTGGAAGTTGTTGTAAGTGATGATGAGATGAAAGATTTAAAAGTAGGGCAAGTAGTCAGCGTGAGTACAAAAGCTTTTAGTCCAAATATTCATGTTGCCAAGGAATAATTTAATGATACATTTTACAGCCAATGAGCTCGAACAATATATATCTGAAGATCTCCCCTATCTTGATCTCACGACACATCTACAAGGTATTGAAAATACAAAGGTTTCTTTGGAGGTATTTACGAGAGAGGATATCATCGTTTCTTGTATGCAAGAGGCTTGTGCTATGGTAAAAATGCTCAATTGTGATGTGAATTTTTATATCAAATCAAAACAAAAAGCTCACAAAAATGATGTAATACTGCAATTTAGTGGAGAGTATAATGATGTCCATAAAGCATGGAGATCAGCTCAAGTGATTCTTGAATATAGCTGTAAAATTGCTACTTACGCTTACAATATGAAACAAGAGATACTCAAAGTAAATCAACACTGCGAACTTTTGACAACGAGAAAGACTTTCCCTTTTTCAAAAAAGTTTTGTATTAAATCTATTTTGACAGGTGGAGCGATGCCTCATCGATTGAATCTCAGTGAAACGATACTTTTTTTTCCACATCATAGAATAGTTTATAAAAATGATCAAGAGTTTTATCAAATGATACAAAACTTCAAAATCAAAACACCAGAAAAAAAAGTGGTTGTAGAATCAGATAAGCTACAAGATGCAAAACAGCTGATGAGATATGGTGCTGATGTATTACAGATGGATAAAGTAAATACGACTATATTAGAACAGATTGTAGGGTACAAAAATACACATTATCCAACCGTAAAAATTTTAGCAGCAGGTGGGATAGGACTTCACAATGCACAAGAATATGCAAAAACTGGTATCGATGGTATTGTAACTAGTAAAGTGTATATGGCAGGGATGGCAGACTTAGGAACGAAAATGAAACTGTTAGTTTGAGACTACAGTTTGATTTCTACCACCATCTTTAGCTTTATAAAGGGCATCATCTGCTCTTGAAAGAGTGTTTTCTATATTATTATTGTCTTCTTCACCAAATTGTGCTACACCGAGACTAACTGTAAATTTTACTTCTTTATTTTTATGAGTTATGACTAAGGCATTTTGGATAGCTAACCTTGTTTTCTCAGCCACTTTATAGGCATTTTCTAAATCACAGTCTTGGAGTAACATCACAAACTCTTCACCACCAAATCGAGCAACTATATCACTATTTCTTACTTCTGATTCAATAACCTGAGCTACTTTTATGATCACATCATCACCAACCATATGTCCATAAGTATCGTTGATATTTTTAAATTTATCTATATCAAGGGTTATCAAACTAAAAGGGATATTATTATTTCTTTGTGAATACGATTTTATTTTTTCTGATTGTTCTGCAAAATATCGTCTATTAAAAATTTGTGTTAATGGATCTCGATGTGACATATCGACAAGTTCATCATTGAGTTTTTCTAATTTCTGATTTACTTCACACATCTGAGTATTATCATAAATATAAATACAAATATGCTTTTTTTCTAAATCATAAGGTAAAATTGTGATATCTTGTTGCATTGATTCAAATACTTTGTTTGTGACATTACTTACAGGAATATCTAAAAGAAAATTATTTGTGCTCAGACTTAAAAATGATGGATTGTTTGTCACTAGAACCGTTTTTGCTTTTCTTTTGAGCTTTTTTTCGTTGATATAAGGAAAATACTCACAAAGGTTTTTACCGATAATCTCTTTCTCTTTTACTTTTGTAGATATCTCTAGCCATTTATTCCAAGCTAATACATCTAAATTTTCATCTAGTATTATGATTCCATTATTTACTGTGTTAAAAATTAAATTACTATTTATTGTCATATTTAGAAGCCTATTTTATAAATTGTCTAATGCTGTGTTCAATGCTTGCTGTAAAAATACTGATGATTCTTTTTTTGTTAAAATCATTAAATCACCTTTGATATTTTGTTCTTCAAAGTTCAGTTCTGTTGAGATGATGATAACATGACTATATTCTCCAGCAAACCTTTTATCAAATTCATCAACAGAGTTTATTTTAGTGATATTTGGAGCACTAAAAGAGATACTTGTATCTATCAGGGCTGCTAGTTTTCCAGATGTTACAGAAGAGAGTATATTTGTAATTTCAAGGATAATATCTTTTATCTCATTTTCAGTACACTCATCTTCCTCTAAATCAAACTCCCGAGCTAGGTTCAGACTTGATACTTCATCTATGATAAATATATTCTCACCTGCTAAATAACCATTTATAAGCTGATTTACTACATAGTACTGATTTTTATCAAGTAGTTTTTGATTTAAATGGTCTATTAAATTTACTGTAGAAATACTTTTAATACTAGGGATACTAAGTGTTGCAAACTTTCCTATTATCTCGCTAATAGCAGCTGTTGCAGCACCATAAGAGATATTCATCAGTTCTTGAAGACAATCTCTTTCCTCTTCGTTCAGTTCTATCATATCTTTCATCTATACCAATCCTAATGCTGTGATCATTTTTTTAAGACTCTCTTCATTTACAGGTTTTTTGATAAATCCAATTGCACCATTGTCTTTTGCTTTTTTCATAGAAAGTTCTTGAATATCTGCACTTATCACGATGATTTTTGCATCTTTGTCAAAATTACATATTTTATCTATAGCTTCAAATCCATCCATAACTGGCATCGTTAAATCCATAAGACAGAGTGATGGTCTATGTTCTTTATATAGTTCAAAAGCTTCGAGACCATTTTCTGCTTCTAAAATAGAAACATCGTTACCAACAACCAAAGTTAAATTTTTTACAGCCATTTTTCGAGCCATTTTTGAATCATCTACTACTAAATACAAAATACTTGTCCTTTATTTAAATAAAATCATAAATTCAATAGATTAAGAATAGCATAACTAGACTAAAATAAACACTATCTACTGTATAGAATTTAACCTAAAAAGTAAAATAAAATTCAATAATTCTAAGCATTAAATCATCTAAAGATGATTATGTTATAATAAGTAAATAAGAATAAGAAATAAGGAAAAACATATATGTTTGAGACAATTATAGGGCTAGAGGTTCATGCTCAATTAAATACAAATAGTAAACTATGGTGTAATTGTGCTACTAGTTTTGGTGAAGTTGCGAATACAAATGTATGTCCTACATGTTTAGGATTGCCAGGAGCTTTACCTGTTTTAAATAAAGAAGCAGTACACAAAGCGATACAGTTAGGAACAGCAATCAATGCTAAAATAAATAAAAAATCTATTTTTAATAGAAAAAACTACTTTTACCCAGATCTTCCTACAGGTTATCAAATCTCACAATTTGAAGTGCCTGTTGTAGGTTTTGGTGAAATTGTTATCGATTTTGAAGATGGTTCTCACAAAACAATTGGTGTGACAAGAGCACACTTAGAAAATGATGCAGGGAAAAGTTCTCATGCTGGTGATCACTCAAAAGTAGACCTTAATCGTGCAGGAACACCACTACTAGAGATCGTTTCAGAACCAGATATGCGAAGTGCAGAAGAGGTACTTCTATATCTTAAAAAACTTCACTCAATCGTAAAATATATTGATATCTCAAATGCCAATATGGAAGAGGGAAGTTTTAGATGTGATGTAAATATCTCAATTCGTCCAAAAGGTGAAGACAAACTCTACACTCGATGTGAAATCAAAAATATGAATAGTTTCAAAAATATCGAAAAAGCGATTCATTATGAAGTACAAAGACAAAGAGAAGCCTGGGAAGATGGTGTCTATGATCAAGAAGTTGTTCAAGAAACACGACTTTTTGATGTAGAAAAAAATGAGACACGAAGCATGAGAGGAAAAGAGGATGCGGCTGATTACAGATATTTTCCAGATCCTGATCTTCTTCCACTTATCATCACAGATGAGATGATAGAAAAATACTCTCAGATTCCAGAACTTCCAGATGCTAAAAAAGCTCGATTTGTAAAAGAGTTTGGACTCAAAGCGTATGATGCAAATATCATTACTAGTACAAAAGAAACAGCACAGTATTTTGAAGATATGATGAGCTGTGGAATCAGTGGAAAATTAGCAACTACTTGGCTGACCATTGAACTGCAGGGAAGATTTTCAGAAGGGATGAATGTAACGACAAGTCCAGTTGATGCACAAAAACTAGGAAGTCTGATCAAAGCGATTGAAGCTGGAGACATCTCTGGTAAAGCTGGTAAAGAAGTACTTGATTACTTAATGGAAAATGAGGCTTCAGTTGAAGAGGTGATCGAAAAGCTAGGACTCAAACAAGTAAGTGATGATGGAGCTATATCATCTATGATCGATGAAATTTTAAATGCAAATCCAGCTAAAGTAGAAGAATATAAAGCTGGTAAAGAAAAGATGTTTGCTTTTTTTGTAGGTCAAACTATGAAAGCAAGTAAAGGGTCAGCAAATCCACAAGTTGTCAATAAACTTTTAAAAGAAAAACTAGCGTAAGGATATATTATGAGTTCTATTTGTGTTATAGGTGCAGGAAAATGGGGACAAGCTTTACACTATGCTTTGAATCAAAAACAAAAATGTCTTATCACAAGTAGAACACCTAAAGATATAGAAAATTTTGTATCTTTAGAAGATGCTTTACAATGTGAGTATTTAATCATCGCTATTCCCTCTCAAAATATACGAGAGTGGCTTACGCAACACTTTACATACAACGGTCAAAAGATACTTGTAGCAGCAAAAGGGATAGAAGCAGACACAGGAGCTTTTTTACAAGATATCTATGAAGAGTTTGTACCAAAAGTAAATCTTGGATTTATCTCTGGACCTTCATTTGCTAGTGAAGTGATCAAAGGACTTCCAACAGCACTTGTGCTCAATGCAACTTCAAAAGATTTTTATGACGAGTTTTATACATTTTTCCCAGATTTTATCAAAACATATTATAGTAGTGATGTCATCGGAGCTGAGATAGCAGGAGCATATAAAAATGTATTAGCGATCGCTAGTGGTATTTGTGATGGTCTACA
Source organism: Arcobacteraceae bacterium (assembly GCA_049650525.1). GTDB lineage: Bacteria > Campylobacterota > Campylobacteria > Campylobacterales > Arcobacteraceae > JAIOSF01. Next base: position 7,387 of record JBASAI010000200.1, on the reverse strand, counting down.
GCTAGGACAAAATGCACGAGCAAGTCTTATTTCACGAGGTCTTGTAGAGATGAACCGTTTTGGAAGAAACTATGGAGCAAATAAAGATACTTTTATAGGTCTTAGTGGTGCTGGAGATCTCTTTTTGACAGCTTCTAGTACGCTAAGTAGAAACTTTAGAGTTGGTCTTGGATTAGCTGTTGGAAAATCTTTAGATGAGATTCTTGAAGAGTTAGGTGAAGTTGCAGAGGGTGTTATGACAGCACAAGCGATCTATAAACTCTCACAAGAGGATAATATCTATACACCTATCGCAAATGAAGTAAAGTTTATTTTAGAGGGGAAAAGCCCTCAAGAGAGCTTGAAAGATTTATTGTCAAGCTAAATGATTTAGCTTGATTTAGAGTCAAACTCTAGCTCAATAAGTCTTTATTCTTTTTATTCATCGAAAAAGCATTCATTGATCGTGATGCTTGCTCCTCTTCTATTTTTTCTTCTATAAAATACTTCTCTACTGTTGCAGTTGGATTTAAGAATAAAATTGATTCGTCAATTACTATTTGAAATATTGCATACAATGGTATCGTTACATGTGAACCAAAATTTTCACTTCCAAAACCAGCTTCAAACGTGATGTTTTTTTCTGTTAAAATAATCGATTCGTAAGTATAGTTTGAAAGTGTAAAAAGTGTAAATATTGGAAAGTTTTTACTTATACTTTCTGGTATCTCGGGATTAAACGAAACACCTTTTATATTTGCTGTGATTGAAAACTCTTCATCTTTATTTACTAAATATTCCATTACATCAAATATTTGTGATGCCACCATATCTCTATACTCTAAATCTTCTACTACATTAAGTATCATCTATTTTCCTTTTTTACATACAAATATATGTTTATCAAATTGTTCATCTGTATGTAGATTTATATCTATAATTTTTTCTACGCTAAAGCCAACTTTATTTAAAAAAGAAGTTAACTCTTCGTTGCTATAACAATACTGTTCTATTGTACCAGTATCTTTTTTATATCTTTGTTTTGTATCTTTTTGATGAAAAAGCGTGATATCAGTATATAAAATATTCTCTTTAAAGTTCGCATCGATTGCGATAAATTTATCTTCAAGATCGATATTTAAAGTTCCTTGCGCAACCGTATCAAATCCATATAAACTGTTGATATCAAATATAAAGTGTCCATTTTGTTCTAAAAGATTATAGCAATGTTTAAAAAACTCTTCTATATAAGATGGTGAGATATAATTGATCACATCAAAAACAGCAGTCGCACAATCAAACTTTTCATCAATATCTTTGATATCGATACATTGAGCATTTGTTCCTTTTGAAACAGCTATTTCTACTTGCTTAGCACTGAGATCAACACCAAATGATTTGATCCCATTAAGTTGCATAATATGACAAAATTCACCTTGCCCACACCCTATATCAATCAGTGTTTTAGGATCTTTGGAGAGTACAGTATGTCCTATTGTTTTATAAAGATGATGAACTTCCTCTTCAAAGTCAAGGTGTTCTTCTATTAAAGCATACAGATCAAGTGCTTGCAAGCTGTTCTCTCAAGTCTAAAATTTGTGTTTTTTTGTTGTAGTATGAGTTTTTATTTGAGATCAAAAATACACTTGATTGCATAATTGTTTCACCAACTTCTAGACCATTTTGTTTCATAGTCTCACCAGTTTCAACAATATCAACAATACAATCAGCCAATCCAACCAATGGAGCTAATTCAATCGATCCATAAAGTTTTACGATATCTACAGCCATCGCTTTGCTCTCAAAAAATCTTTTTGCGATTGTTGTATGTTTTGTTGCTACTGTTATTTTTGATTTTGACCAGTCTATCTTATCTCCAGCACGAAGTCCAATAGCCACTTTACACTGTCCAATTTCCAAATCAAGCAGTTTTACAAGATCATATTCTTTCTCTTCAAGAACATCAAGCCCAACCACACCTAAATCAGCAGCTCCGTGCATCACATATGTTGGTACATCTTGGTTTCTTACATTTAAAAATGTAAATCCAGCTTTTTTAAGTATCAGCTTTCTATCTTCAAATACAAACTTTTCATTAAATACTTTTTCAAATTTTTCAAGTGTTTGTTCTGCTATTCTACCTTTTGGTAGGGCTATTGTTAACATCTATTTTCCCTTTTTCTTTTTATTTGATTGTTGTATGATTTTTTTCATACTTTTAAACATCATATTTTTCATATACTTTACAGGCATATTTTCAAAATGCTTTTTCAGTAAAGATTTGTCTCCACCTGTAAAATAAATCTTTGTTTTATACTTTTTATACTCTTTGAGTATTGGTAAAGTGATTGCATTGAGTATTGCATAATTTATCGCATCGTTTGTTGTTAATGGAATTTTATCTAAATTTGTATTTTTTTCAAAGTCAAATGATAATTTTTGGGATATATTTGGATAAATTGATTTAAACGCTTTTATTCCTGGCAAGATAAATCCACCTTTGTGTTCTGCATTTTGCATAATATCCACAGTAATTGCACTCCCACAATCAACTATGATCCCATCTTTTATATACTTACAAACAACTTTTCTATCTATCCCCATTCCCTTATATGCTGTCTCGAAATTGATGATATTTTCAATATTTATCGCATCCGGATATTTTTTCAAAAAAACTTTTGTAGCTTTTGTATTGACACTGATAAAATAAATAGGTTCAGTGTAAGTTGGAAGTGTTTTAAGTGATTTATGTGCTGGCAATACAAAGCTTTGATTTTTAACTTTAAAATGGAATGTTGTGTTGCCTATATCGCACAATATCATAAGTAATTTTTCTCCAAATATTTAAATTAAGTGTATTATAGTTAAAATACAATTATATTAACAATAGTTAGAAGGTTTTATGTGAATATTGCAATTTTTGGTGGAAGTTTTGATCCTGTTCATATCGGTCATGAGATGATCATCAATCAACTCTCACATATGCCAGGTATCGATACAATCATCGTAGTTCCCACTTATCTTAATCCTTTTAAAAAACGATATCTCATCAAACCAGAAGATAGATTTAAGATTTTGCATCATATGTGTGCTTCAAATCCGAATATAGAGATCTCTGATTTTGAGATCAAAAGAAACAAAGCTACACCATCTATTTTAACCGTTGAACACTACAAAAAACTTTATAATCCAAAAAAAATATATTTTGTCATAGGCTCTGATAATTTACAAACACTTCATCTTTGGGATAACTTTGAAAAACTTAATGAACTTGTAGAGTTTATTGTCTTTAATAGAGAGGGATATGAGCCAAAAAATGATACAATACAATTTAAACCAATAAATATGAATATAAATATAAGTTCATCCTCATTAAGAGAGAAATTAGATCTAAAATATATTCCCAAAAAAATACAAAAAGAGGTAACCGATATATGGAAAAAAGAATTAAAAGAATCGTAGAAGTACTAGATACAAATAAAGCTGAAGATATTGAAGTATTTGATTTAACAGGTAAAGGATATATCACAAATCAAGTGATAATAGCAACAGCTCTAAATACAAAACATTCACTAGCACTACTAAGTCACTTAAAAGACGAATTAAAACCAGCAGGTGAAGAGTTTATTAGAACTGAAGAGGATGGAGACTGGACAATTATTGATCTAGGCGATATTTTGATTCATGTTATGACTCAATCGCATAGAGATATCTACTCTTTAGAAGAGTTTTTATCAACTTTTCCATTAGATACACATAGTTAAGAGAGTATTTCTCTTAACTATTTTAGTCTTATCTTACAAAATAAGATAAAAGTTTATATCCACTTCCAGCTGCAATTATACTTCCAAAAACATTTAGTGCTATATTTAACAAACCATACCAAATATTGGTGTTCAGTAACATATAACTTTCTATTGCAAATGTCGAATAAGTAGTAAGTGCTCCTAAAAATCCAGTAATAAGAAATATTTTGATTAAAGCATTTGGAGTATAGATCATAAAAAGTGCAATCAAGAGACCAATACAAAAACTCCCAATTATATTGACAAGTAATGTTGCTAATGGTATCTCATTTGGAAAATATTTCACCATCTCTACAGCGATATAAAATCGGACTATTGCACCAAAAAAACCACCTAGTCCAACGGCAATAGCAGTAGAAAGATTAAAGCTCATTTGATAGTTCTAATTCCAGTCTTTCTCTCATCTTATCTTCCATCTCTTTATACCATGAACTCTTTTTTTCAGCTTTTACACTAGGGAAATAGATCACTTTTACTGTACCACTTTGTTGTTTTAAGTTTTGAGAATCAAGTATCTTTCGTGTACCAATGATCAAAACAGGCTGTACCAAAAGATCGTATTTTTCAGCGATGATTCTTGCACCTGCTTTAAATTTTGTAATTTGTTTCCCATCTGAACGAGTTCCTTCTGGAAAAATACCTATTGGTCTTTTTTGATCTATCTTTTCTTTTGAATCTTTTAAAAGTTTTATCAAACTTTTTTTACTTTCTCTTTCAACTAAAATCATACGAGGTGCTTTTACAATATGTCCAAACCAAGGTACTTTTGCAATCTCGATTTTAGAAATCCATGCCATATCTTTACTATGAAGATATTCAAATAATATAATATCAAGAACAGACTGATGATTCATCACTTGCATTTGTGCATTTGTATCCTCTTCACCTTCAATCTCAAGCGTTATTCCCAAAAGTTTCATCTGTAGTGCTGCCCATTTTTTTCTTAAAGGTTTCGTATTCTTTCTAAATATATACATCAGTATAATCAGAAAAGTAAGTGTTATTGCCATTTGTATGATTGTAAATAATGTTCTTGCTTTATTAAATATCATTTTTCTTTATCCATCCTATGCTTTGGTTATTAAATAAAACCTTTACAAACTCATCATTTTCATTAATCTTTTCTACTACTTGTTTTCTCTTGAGGAGATTAAAAACTGTAGAATGATTTGTTGGTAATATATATACTTTTATATTTTCTTTTAAAAGTATCTTTTTGTTTGGAATAAAAAGGTACGCTAACAATGCAATAAAAATAGTGATAATAATTAGATAAATATTTTTTCTTGAAAATACAAATATCACTACAAATAAAAGTAATAAACCTGATACTAAGACTTGCTTATAAATCAAAATACTACTATTGTAAGGATTAAGTTCTGTTTGTGTACTTACTAGTTCTTCATCTAATATAATCGGTAAAGTTATGGTTACAAAATCTTTTAAATTTGTGTTATAGTAAGTAAATTTGATCTGTTTAGTATGGCTGGGAATCAATACAAAATAGTATAAGTTTTGCTCAGGATAATTATCACTTAAACTACTTATTCCTTGCTCATTTTCATAAGAATCAAGTTTAAAATCTTCTAGATTTGAATTTGTACCTTTTATGTGAAGCGTTGCATGTAAAATATTGTTTGTATACTGTTTCGTTTTAACTGTAAAAACTTCAATATTTTTAGCGATAACCTTGGAAAAAAGTTTTTGATTTACTGCTATTTTCCCATGATCAATTATTGGAGATTTTATCGATATAAAATCAATTATTTCTTCATCTTTACCTAAAGCAAGAGTTATTTTAGGTAAAATAAAATTCTCTTCAAAGGCTTTATAGCTTATTGTTGTAGTATATTCACTTGCCTTATTTTTTATCCAAGTGATATTTTGAGTTAATACTTCTATATTCTTTTCAGTCGTAAAAGTAGTGACAATATTATCATAAGAATCTTCTTCTTTTAAAATAAGTGCCTTCAGCTTGATATCAAACTTTTGCCCTGTAAATACCCTTTTAGGATATGAATCATATTCTAAATAAAGTTCTTTTGATTCTATCTCATCTTGAGAAAAAAGAGCAGAAGTTAATACTAAAAAAAAGAAAAGTGCTTTAAAATAATATTTCATCATACCCTACTAATCTTTTTATTTGAAAAATCCTTGAAGCATTTTCACTCCATCATCACAACCAAGAAGTGTCTCGATAGCTCTTTCAGGATGTGGCATAAGTCCAAATACATTTTTTTCTTTGTTACAAATACCAGCTATTTGCTCAACGCTTCCGTTTAGCACTTGATTTTCACCTTTTTCATTACAATATTGTAAAAGGATTTGACCATTTACTTCAAGCTCTTTTAAACCAGCTTTATCGATGAAATAGTTACCATCGTGATGAGCAACAGGAATATTTACAACATCCCCTTTTTCTAACTCTTGTAAAAAAACATTATCATTATTTATAACTTTTAAGTGATGATATTTTGAGATAAAATGAAGATTGTCATTTCTTTTTAACGCACCTGGTAAGAGTCCAGTTTCTGTAAGAATTTGAAAGCCATTACAAATTCCTAACACTTTTCCACCATTTGCTGCATATGTTTTTACTGCATTCATAATTGGGGCAAATTGAGCTAAAGCTCCACTTCGCAAATAATCCCCATATGAAAATCCACCTGGGACTACTACAAGATCGGTATCTTGAGGTAAAACTGTTTCTTCATGCCAAACAATCTCAACATCTGCACCTAATTTTTCAAAGGCATATTGTGTATCATACTCACAGTTTGTTCCTGGAAATTGTAATACTGTTACTTTCATAGGATTATGCTTCTATAGTAATATCGTAATCTTCGATTACAGTATTTGCCAACAGTTGCTCACACATCTTTGTAGCTTCTTCTCTGGCTGTTGCTTCATCAGCACAGTTAAGTTCCATTACAATTTGTTTTCCGATTCTTACATCTTTTACAACACTTGCAAATCCTACAGTATCCAGTGTATGATGAGCTGCTTTTCCTGCTGAGTCTAAAACACCTTTTTTAAGTCCTATGTTGATTATTGCTTTCATTTTTTACCTTCAATTCTATATTATTATGCGATTATATCTAAAATTTACTTATAACTATTTAGATACTTAAACTGTTATAAATCGTTGTGTATCCACTTAAAATAGTATTTTTAATAGAATCAGGAACTTCTACATCAAGTTTTTCACCAGATTGTAATGCTTTTGCTTTTTCTTTCCAATTGTCTTCTTTTCCAAAATTTCTTAGGATTTGCTTATCCATTGAGATAAAATCACCATTGTCAAAATCTTTTTTAGCGATAAATCGTGAGCTCTCAGGAGTCAAAACTTCATCTCCTAATACCCATTCTCCATTTGTATTTACAAAAGCTTCAAACTTTGTATCAACGATAACTATTCCATTATCTTGAGCAAACTTTGTAAAGTCTTTGAAAAGTTTTTCTAAACTAGTGATGATCTCTGGAAATACATCTCGTACTTTTTGTGTATTAAGAGGAACATCTTTTATCCCTTTTGTTGTAGGTGTGAAAATTGGTGTTTCAAATTTATGCCACTGTTCTAAATCACTTGACAACTCTAATCC
>JBASAI010000199.1:0-4222 GCA_049650525.1 Arcobacteraceae bacterium | reverse complement strand
TGAAAATGATATCAAAAAATTAGAATCAAACAGTATCGTTGAAGCATTTCAACTACTTATAAACAAATAAAAGAAAGGAAATGTCGTGAGATCACCTAAAGGTTTTGGAAAAAAATATTTTACATTTGCTAGTATTTTAGCTCATAGTATCCATAGCAAAATCCAAGCCCTCAGTGTAAAAACTAGCTACCTTCTCGAATACTCATCATCGAAAGAATCTGATATCAATGAAGAAGAGGACCCTCCTCTTGAGCTTTTATTGGCTACAAATGTTGTAGCCGCTAAAAAGCCTTGCCATTGTAACTGTTTTTATAGACGCAAAATAAAACTGATCTTAAAACAATACCTATTTATCCCTCGATGTGCATACTATACGACATATTTTGCATTTCGTAGAACTGGCGTGCATCCTCCTTTATATACTTTATAATCTAAATATACAAAAACTATAACAATAATAAAATAAAAAATTATAAATATCAAGGATACAATAATGTCAAAAAATACATACGCAGTAGGGTTCCCACGAATTGGGGAACAAAGAGAATTAAAAAAAGTACTAGAAAACTTCTGGTCTAAAAAATGTGAGTTTAGTGAGGTAAACAAAGTAGCAAGTGAACTTAAGAAAAGACACTGGAATTATCAAAAAGATGCAGGAATAGAGTATATCAGTTCAAATGATTTTAGTCTTTATGACAATGTGCTCGATACAGCTATCATGCTTAATGCAATTCCGAAAAGATTTCAGCATTTACAAAATGAAGAGCTCTATTTTGCTATGGCAAGAGGAGATAAAAATAGTGTGGCGATGGAGATGACAAAGTGGTTTAATACAAACTATCACTACATCGTACCAGAATTATCACTTGAAGATGAGTTTGCACTCAATGCTACAAAAATAATCAATGAATATAAAGAAGCAAAAGCCTTAGGGATCACAACGAAGATTAATATTATTGGACCATTGACATTTTTGGGACTTTCTAAACGAACTGATGGTGGCGATACTTATGAGTTGCTTGAAAAGATTTTGCCAATTTATGAAAAACTTTTAGAAGAGATAGCAACACTTGATGATGAAATTACAGTACAAATAGATGAGCCTATTTTTGTAAAAGAGAGTGAGAACAGTGTTTTAAGTTTGATCGGACTTACTTATGATAGATTATCAAATGTAAGTAAAAAAATCAAAATCATTGTTACTACATATTTTGAACATTCAAAAGAAGCAACAGAAATTTTGGTAAATACTCCAATATGGGCAATTGGGCTTGACTTTTTATATGGAAAAGAAAATATAGACTCAGCTGCACTTATTGCAAATAGTGATAAAAAACTTATAGCTGGAGTGATTGATGGACGAAATATATGGAAAAACGATGTTCAAAAAACAGTACAATTACTAGAAGAAATCGGAAGTGTTATCTATAAAGATAAGATTATTATCTCTTCATCTTGTTCTTTGTTACATACTCCATTTACTTTGAAGTATGAAGAAAAAATGAATGTTGATATTAAAAATTGGTTAAGTTATGCAGTTGAAAAACTTGATGAGATCTCGCTTGTAAGCAAGCTTTTCTTTACAAAAAAAGAAGATTTAGATGCGGCAACACTTTTGGAACTTGAATATAATAGAAATGCAAATAGAAATAGAAATACATCAGAATTGATTCATAATGAAAAAGTACAAAAACGAGTAGAAAACTTTACAAAGATGAGTCGTGATGGTGCGTATGAAGAACGAATCAAAATACAAAAAGAGATTTTAAAGTATGAAGATTTAGCTACGACCACTATTGGTTCATTTCCTCAAACACCAGAGATACGAAAAGCTCGACAAGAGTATAAGAAAAATATCATCTCTGAGGCAGAATATGAAAAAGAGATGAAAAACTATATCGATGAGTGTGTAACTTTTCAAGAAGAGTGCGATATCGAAGTTTTGGTTCACGGTGAACCTGAACGAAATGATATGGTTGAGTACTTTGGAGAACAGCTTGATGGATATGGTTTTTCTCAAAATGGTTGGGTACAAAGTTATGGAAGTAGATGTGTAAAACCTCCTTTTATCTACGGAGATATCAGCCGACCAAACCCTATGACTGTTGGATGGAGTACATATGCTCAAAGTAAAACAAAAAGAATTATGAAAGGGATGTTAACAGGTCCTGTTACTATTTTAAACTGGTCTTTTGTTCGAGATGATAAAGAAAGAAGTGAAGTTTCAAAACAAATAGCAGTTGCGTTAAGTGATGAGATAAACGACTTGCAAAATGCAGGAATCAAAATCATTCAAGTAGATGAAGCAGCCTTTAAAGAGGGATATCCTTTACGAAATGATAAAATCAAGATCTATGAACAATGGGCTGTGAGAGATTTTAAAATATCAGTGAGTTCTGCTAAAATAGAAACTCAAATACATACACATATGTGTTATAGTGAGTTTAATGATATCATCGAAACTATAGAAGATATGGATGCAGATGTTATCTCAATCGAAACTGCAAGAAGTGGAAATGAACTCTTAAAAATCTTCAAAGAAGTAGGGTACAAACAAGAAGTAGGACCTGGTATCTATGATATACATAGTCCACGAATACCAAGCGTGGATGAGATGGTAAAACAGATCAAACTATTACTTGAAGTACTTCCCAAAAGTCAATTATGGATAAATCCAGATTGTGGACTCAAAACAAGAAAATGGGAAGAGGTAAAACCTAGTTTGAAAAATATGGTTGAAGCTGTTAATATTGTAAGAAAAGAGATAAAAGCTTAAATGAAAGAAAAGAGACTAATAATCTCTTTTCTTTCTCATTCTTGAAAGTTCTTTTTGTACTGAAATATTGATATTTTCAGTAGGTTCAAAATCAAGAGAATAATTTCGGTCTTCATAATCAACACTGGTTAAAATGATTTTAATAGCTTCCATACGAGCTTTGTGTTTATCATCACTTCGTACGATATTCCATGGAGCACTTCTTGAGTGTGTTCGTTTGAGCATCTCATATTTTTTTTCACTAAACTCATCCCAAAGGTCTTGAGCTTGGAGATCCACTTCACTTAGTTTCCACTGTTTTAATGGGTTTGTTCGTCTACTTTCAAATCTTTTTTGCTGTTCCTCTTTTGAAACACTGAAATAAAGTTTTACCAAAGTGATATCTTGTCGTACTAAATCACGCTCAAAACTTACAACATCTTCCATAAAGATCTCATACTGATGGTCTGTACAAAAACCAAAAACTGGCTCTACCATTGCTCTGTTGTACCAACTTCTATCAAATAGAACTGTTTCTCCACCTGTAGGAAAATGTTCAATATATTTTTGGAAAAACCATTGACCTTTTTGTGTATCGGTTGGCTTTCCTAATGCTACAACTTTATAATGTCGTGCATTCATGTATCGAGTCATTCTTCTGATCGCTCCACCTTTACCACTCGCATCTCGTCCTTCAAAAAGAATAATCATTTTTTTCCCAGTTTTTTCAAGGTGATCTTGCATTTTGATAAGCTCGATTTGATATGCTTGCATTTGTGCATTATCATATACTTTTTGGATACCTTCTTGAAGTGTCACTAAATCAACTCTTTTATAGTCTCCTAAAATAGATTTTAAAAATTTATTTTCTTCCGCTAACTGTTGAGCATCAGCACTCACTGTCTCTTTTTTATCGGATTCATTTCTTTTGACTGTTTTCGTTGTTGTATTCACTTGTTTGATATTTTCTGAAAGGCTATTCTTATAGCTTTCTAACAGAGAGTATGCTTTTATATCTGTTAAATTGTCAACTTTATCATATCCTAAAACTTTCATGTATCGCTTTTTATTCAGTTGAAATCGTGCAATATATTTTTTACCAAAAGTAGGGTGACTCAATTTGGATTTATAAAGTCCAGTGAAATTAGTTTTTTCAAAGTCATTAAGGTTCATCTTTATAAAACTTTCGCAAATGTATTTTGTTTTTCCATCAATTTTATCTCTTCTGAACCAGTAACAATGATATTGCTATCTTCTTCTGTTAGTTTACCTCGTAATTGATTTGGGTAATCTACTCTATTTAAAATATGTTTTATACAATTAATTCGAGCAGCTTTCTTATTGTCACTTCGTACTATTGTCCATGGACATATATCTGTATTTGATGACATCAACATAGAAAATTTAGCGATAGTATATTTGTCCCATAACTTTTGAGATTCTTTATCTACTGGACTTAGTTTATAC
>JBASAI010000198.1:0-2650 GCA_049650525.1 Arcobacteraceae bacterium | reverse complement strand
CATTAAGGTTTTATCTAATATTTTAATAAAATCCTCATTTTTGTCTCTTCTTACTTTTATCTTTTTAAAATGCACTATCTCATTTTCAAGAGGTTTGAATATTTGTATATTACTTTTATTAACATATATTCTTTTTTTCATCTTTTCAATCATCAAAAGTAATGATTTATAGTGAATATCTTTATTTACAAAAAGTGCACTACTTTCATTTACCCATGTATAGAACTCGTCACATTCTGATTTATCATAGAATCCATGTATAAGAGAGAACATTTCTTTTGGTAGATTTTTCATATAAAGTATTAAATCATTTTTATTTTCTTGACTTAATTGAAAACTTTTTTTACTATGCAATTTACTTGCTTCTATTTTAGATTTTTTATAAGTGGGCATATACAATACTTTATTGGAAGGATTATTCTTAACTAGACTATGTTCTTGCCAATCTATTCCCTTTGATTGCTCTTCTTGCCAATTAATTATATGCTCTATAGCTTCTTTATTTGTAGATATGACAAAAAGTGTTTCTAAAATTTTAACTTCACTGTGAATATCAACCTTATTAGTCACATCAATATAACTAAGTCTTTGTCTGCTTCCATTAACTGATTCAACTCTCATTCCTCTACCGATAGATTGAGTTACAAATTTTTTAGCATCTTTATCCATACCAATATTTAAAAACAACATAACATTAGGTCTTGTTGTATCCCATCCTTCGTAAAAACTTCTACTACCTATTAAAATATTTATACTACTTGAATCAAGTGATTTAAAATAATTATCTTCTTTAAAGGTATTTTGTATTTTAATATCTTCTAATTCATCTTTTTTCCAAGAAGTTGTGTCCCCAATTTTTAGAAGTCCAAAAGGCTTATCTGTACTATCAAGTTTAAATGCTATTTCACCTTTTTCTTGAGAATTTATAACAGCTTCAATATTTCCTTTCTTTGAGTAAAATATAGATAGTTTTAAACTATCATAAGTTATTTTATCTAGTTCATCTGCAAATTCATGTATTGCATCACCACTTTCATCTGTTACTAAATATTTTGTTTGTTCAAATTCTTTTTTTATTTCTCCTTTTGCTTCATTAAAAAGAGTAGAATCATAATTATTTATAAATAAATTTATTTGTCTAAAAAAAAGTTTTGCATCCGCATCATCTGTATTGACTGAATTTGTAAATACAACCATCATTGGATCATGGTATAGATCTTTTAAATTAAGCTTATGTTGTTTGGCATAAGCTAGTAAAATAAGTGACTTTATAAGTGATTTTTGTTTTTCACTTTCATTTAAATCACTTTTTTCCTTAAAAGATTTTAAATCATTATCCAATAGGAATAATTTTTTTCCATACCCTTTTTTTACCCATACTGCTTGATTAAGATTATATACTGTTGTTACTATATCTCTTTCATCTGTAAATGTAGCCGAAAAGTTAAATAAAAAACCTCTTTGAGCTAAAACAGAAAATATCTGTTGTCTCTTTGAGTCTTGATTATCACCCTTATGTGCCTCATCCAATATTACATAATTATTGCCATCATCCAGATAGTCTTTAAAATCTAATATATTTTCTTTTCTTTTCTCTGCCAATAAATCCGAACGATAACAAAAAAGTTTTATTTGTTGAGAATCAAATATATTTCCATATTTTTCCCTTTGTTCATACTCTTTTAAAGTTATAGCGTCTATTTTTCTATTGCTTAAAATATTATAATCTTCTACTTCTTTTAAAAATCTTTCCAATAACCCTTGATTTGCAGTAAAAAACATAATATTTTTCTTAGGTATTAATCCTAAATTCATTGCTTTGTCTATTAATTCTATTAGCTTTATAATAACAATAGTTTTCCCACTACCCATAGTCATCCAAAACCCCATCCGGTTGATAAAATTGTGAAATTCTATTCTATTTCCAGTAGGCTGAAAATATTCTAATAGCAAATCACTAGGTTTACTATAGTCAAGGTTTGCATGTGGATATTTTCTATAGGCTTGTGTATAAAATTTTAATTTATCCTCTTCAAAGTTATTAAAATATGTAAATAACATTTTAAAAGCATTTTGAAGTGCTAGAGTTTGATATTCAAACATTGTTTTATCATTTGAGAATGAGTCAAAGTCTAACTGATCAATAGTTGTATCAATATATTCTGTTTCTGCTAATTGTTGTAATACAATTTTAAAATTATGCTCATCTATTAGTTTCTTTTGCTTTACCATTTTTTACCACACTAAAAGAGGTTTCAAAACTTGAATTAAAGGTAATGTTGAATTATCTTTAAATATGACAGTGTTATCACTAATCTCTTTTGGTCTTTGCCCTAAAAGGTTATGAATAGTTTCTTTTAAATCAATATTAGGATAAATTTTTGAAATATCAATTTTAAATTCATTAGCCGTGCTATCAATAGCACTTGACAACTTTTCATCAAATATAAAACAGTCACTATTTTCGATATTTTTAATATTTTTTATCCACTCATCAGGAGTATCTTTATATTTTAGATTTCTTAATATTTGTTCATATTGTTCTAACCCATAGTATTTAACTACACCACTATATCCATCGCTATCCAGTGCTTTTTGGTTTTGCCATTTTTGTGAAAATAATAGTTTTTTAACTCTTTTCATTATTATC
>JBASAI010000197.1:0-3989 GCA_049650525.1 Arcobacteraceae bacterium | reverse complement strand
GTATATAGTCCTCCAAATAATGTTATAACTGAGGATGTAGCTAGATTTGTAAATAATGCATATAAAATAAAAGTGCCAATAATATATATTATATTAAATATAATTAAATACTTAATCGAATCACCTTTCCATTTTTTAATTTCTTTCTCAGCTAAACCATCTATTAATTTGTCATTTTTTAATTTCTCTTGCTTTAATTTTACTTTCATTGCATTAGTAAGTTGTGTATTTCTTTCTTTTGTACTAGCAGAAATTCTCATTTCTTTTTCATGTTTTTTTTCAAGTTTTTCTATTCCTTCAATTTTTGATGTAAAAGTATTAGCAATTTTTGATAATGATTCTATTCTTTCTGTTTCAATTTTTGCTTGTTTTTTTGATTCTTCTTGAAGTTTTGAAACAAAAGCGTCTACATCTTCGTTTGCTAGTTTATTTAATTCTTCAATATCTATTAATTGACTATCCGCGATTCTTGTAGAAAGCCTGATAATATCTCTATCTGTAATAATATCATCTTTATATTTTCTTATATTATCTTCAAGCTCTCTTATGATTGATGTTTTTGGTAATGATTCTGCAAATGTCAATGATAATAGCGAGGACAATCCAATATCTGAAATATCATCACTACTAATTATTTTACTTACACTAGGGTTACTTAACCACATAATACTAAGTAAATCATCAGCTCTAATTATTTCAGGCTGATAGAACTTCTCATTTGCTTTATTATTTTCATGTGAAATTGCATTATTTACAAACCAACAGGTTACATCAACAAATTTAGTTACATTTTTATAATTTCTTTTATGGCGGATATAATATGTTGCAATTGTATCATGTTGAGCTGATATTTTACTACGTCTTTTTTGAGAATAATAATTAAAAAGTTCACTTGATAATGCTTTTTCCCTTATTTCTTCAATATTATCTACTATGTTAATTCCAAAGTCTTGAATTGTTTGTTCTATATTGTCAATTATTCTTTCTAAATCAACTGGAGTAATATTTCTTCTTTCACATGCATTATATATATCTTCTGTATAAATATCTTTTACCATAAATGATTTTTGGAAATTTTCTGCTTTTGTTATTAATAAATTTTTAATTTCATCAATTGTTTCAGGTAATATTGATAATGTATAAGAATGTTCTCTTGCAATATCTAGTAAAGTATTACATGTAATTGTAGAGTCAGAAGTATTTAAATCTATTAAACTTATAATAAAATTTGTATCAAAAAGTAATTCTGTACTTATTGCAATTGTAGTGGGCGTATATTCTATATATTCAGATAATATAGAACCAAGATATAAACTTTTTATTAAATCATATACAGGTGTGATATTTTTAAAATAATTAATAAATTGAACAACTTTAGTATAATCATGAGGTTCTGATACTTCACTATTTGATAAGTATTTAGCTAATGTTATTTTATGTTCTTCTATAAAATGAAAAATCGATTCATCTTTTTTTATATTGTAATCTGATGCAGTACAAAATTTTTGAAATAATTCTTCTAGTTCCTTAATCTGAACTTCTCTTTTTCGCGTTACTTCGTCATATTCAACAAATGTATAATTACTAATAATAAAAGAATCATCCTTATTAAGAATAAAGGCACCTTCTTTTGTATTATTAATTTCTGTTGAAATAATATTGAGTATTTTTTTTAATACAGGTAAGGGAAAGACCATATCATATATTTTTTTTGAATGTTCATATATCTCAGATATATTCTTTCCTGAATTAATTCCATTTTTGTGCATTATTGATAATGCTCTTTTTATAAGTGGTACAAAAATATCTAATGGTCCATTTATTAATTCTGTATTGGATCGAGTATATGCTAATAAACTATAAGTAATTGCTTTTCTTTGATTCATTTTTACCCTTGATTTTAAATATTATTCATTAAATAAAACTAATATATCATAAAATTTTATCTTTTAAGCAGTTAGTAATAGATGTATGTTTTTTATATTATAATAAAAATAACTTAAATAAAAGAGAAAAATTAATGGCAAATAGTAAAGAAATTTCAAACCTCTCAAATGTAGAAAAACATCATCTAATATGACAAAATCAATCAATATAAAGATGATAATTACTTAGTAAAACTTGATCAATTACTTATGTACCTTAGAAAATATATTAATATAATAAATAATATAAATTCTCTTCCAAAAGATGCAACTCCCCATACTTCTTATAGTAATCATAAAAAGTATATTGAAAAAGAAATAAAACATTTAAATATAGCATTAAAAATGTTTTAGGATTTGCATATAAAGAGCAAAGTATGCTTTCAGAACCTATAGAGACTCCATATTTAAATATATACCATAAAATCTGAAGTTTTTTATTGAGAATTTCGAGTAAAATTTAATATCATGTGAATCAATGAAAATGCATATTTAATATGTTCACCTATATCATTCAAAGTTTTTAGAAGTTAGAAAATCATCATCAAAAAAAACATGTATATCTTTATCTATAGTTATGGGATTAGCATAATAAATTGTACTAAACTTACAATAGCCAAATTTGCTTAATACACTTAAATCATAATTGTATTCATTTGAAATTGAGTCTCCTATTATATCAGTAAATCCGTATGGATCTTTATATTTACCAAGTACAAAGTTTGTATAAAATTTTGCTATAAGAAAAAAGCCTGTATATGAAATCTCCTTACCTGCTTTTAAATAAAATGTTTTTTCTTTTTTTGATAATCTATGATTATTTCTTATATATTTATATATATTTATGTATATACAAATTTTTTCTTGTTCCTCATCAGCAATTGCAGCAGACAATATATTATAAAAATCATTTTCATTACTTTTAATCAATTCAATCTCATACTCAATTCGTTCTTCTGATACTGCACCCTTCAAAAGTTCATGATAAAAGTTTTGAATATTTTCATTTCTTTTTTTTTCAAAAAGCTCAATTCCATATTCAATTGTATTTTGAATAAATGCACTTGTAGGTTCCATATTTATTAATGTTTTGCTAGTTTTTCTTATAAACTTCTTCATATGTTATCCTTCCCCCCCTTCATAATAATGACAATAAGTATAATATTAACCTTTCGAAACAAGAGAGGAAGATGATGGAAGTTTGGAATAAGCAAGACCCTGTTAGTGAGTGGGAAAAAATAAAGAACAAAAGAGTTAAAAAGTTACGAGGTAACTATAATCAATTTATCAAGTAGCTATTATGAAATAAAAAATAAATTTTGTCTAGTTTGTTTGGGTCATTCCAGTTTTTAAAATTTAAAGAACTGTAACACTAAATGCTTATATATAAGGTATCCCATTAAGACTTAAATTAAGTAACTTTATATTTATAAAAAGTTTGAATTATATGCAAATATAAGTGTATTTTTAGGTACAATATTTCTAAATGAAAGAGGTTAATATGAAAATAGGAATTCTACAATTAAGTGATATACTATTAGTATTATCATTCCAAATTTAAATAATATTAATTGGCGTCAGCTTTTATTTTGTTATCATTAAATATAATTTATTTACTAGATAAAAGGTAAAAGATGTCATTTCAGCTATTAGAATTTCAATACAACAACAACGATGGAATATTAAAAAATAATGTATTAGACAAAGATATAACTTTTACAATTATAATAGGTCCTAATGGTACGGGTAAAAGCCATTTTCTTTCTCAACTTATAGAAGTGTTTCGAGATTTGGAGGATCAGCAGAAAAAAAATAAAAGCAATCCTAAAAGTTCTAAATATTATTATATTAAATACAATATAAATAATATAGAATACAGCATAGAAAAAAAACTAGGGCAATATTCACTATCAGTTTTAGACTGGAATAAATTAAAAATTCCAAATACTATTTTAGCATTATCTTTCATGGTAGAGGATAAATTCACTTATCAGTCAAATAGTGATAATAATAATTCACTGTATAAATATTTAGGTATTCGAAATACCGCAAATGCGGTATTTA
>JBASAI010000196.1:0-2101 GCA_049650525.1 Arcobacteraceae bacterium | reverse complement strand
CACCAATGTTCACCAATCTTTTAAATTTTTACTGCTACAACACAGGAGTCTTTTTTTTGACAGTAGAGTAAGAGCAGGTGCTCTTTTTAGAGTCACCTGACAATCCTCATCAAACCGTACGTGAGGTTTTCCCTCATACGGCTTTCTCTTTAAATTTCTTCTCAAGCATTCACTAGTGTCAATAGTTTGTCGGTTCAATTAGTCCATATTTAGAAACTAATATTTTATACGCTCCTTTGCGATAGAGCCCGCTCACTCTCTGACTTTTCTTTCTATAAAACCTTTGAAAGCTATTATTTAAATACCATCTTAAATCTCTTTTGGCTTTTGATGGGTAACTTACACCTTTAATTGTATAATAATTAATCCAACCTCTAATCATGTCGTTGATATCTTTTGATATGATTTCCGCTGGAAATTGTCGCCCATATCTTAAATAATCTTTGATTTTCTTTCTTAATTTCTTTTGTGAATTTTTACTTGGAATTACATTCCAATACATATCTGTACCATTATATAATGACACATCATATCTAAATGTAAATCCTAGAAAATCAAAACTTTCTTTTTCTGATTTTACTATCTTAGTTTTTTCTTCATTTAGCTTTAATCCCATATTTCCTAATAATTTTAATAACTTATTCAAGTGTTCTTCTTTAATTTCTTCGCCCATCAGAACAAAATCATCCGCATACCTTACTATTTTAATTCCTGTATCTTTAAATAGCTTTCATTTATCTTTAATTATTTTATCTAATATATCAAGATATATGTTGGCGAGTAATGGAGATATAACACCTCCTTGAGGTGTTCCTATGGTACTTTTCTTAAGTATTCCATTTTCACTAATTGGAGCTTTTAACCACATTTTAATTAAGTTTAAAACATATTTATCACTTATTCTTTTCCCAACTGTTTTCATTAATTTATCGTGTGGAATAGTATCAAAGTAAGCACTTAGATCTGCATCAAGAACTTCTGTTTTCCCATTTTTTAAATGTAATTTTATCTCTTCAATGGCACCTGCTGCACGTTTCTTAGGTCTAAATCCATATGAACATTTTTCAAAATCTGATTCAAAAATTGGCTCAATTACAATTTTACACGACATTTGAACTACTCTATCTTTTATCGTTGGAATTCCTAGTGGTCTCTTTTTTCCATTAGCTTTTGGAATATATACTCTTTTTACAGGCGATGGTTTATACTGTTTTTCTTTTAACTCTTTACTGAGCTCATAAATAAAGTTATCCACTCCTTTATGATCAATAAATTCAAATGTTACCCCATCTACGCCCGCACTACCATAGTTTTCTCTTACTCTTAAATATGCTTCGTGCAAGAATCTAACAGAAACTATTTTGTCATATAGAATGTAAAATCTAAAATCTTTTTCTAGTTTGGCTTTTTGATATATCTTTCTCTGAAAGTCTCGTATTTTTTCCAAATCTCGAATTAATATCATTTTTGATTTTTGTTGTATTTTTAGGTTATTATCCAATTTACAAACACTCCTTTCATTGATTGATTATTTAAAGTAATGTCCCTTCGCTCTTTAAAAGTTATGTTGTCTTTTAAGTCATCACTACTATGGACATCTCCGACTTCTTTTATACCACCTTATCATTTCGAGTTCTCTTATTGATTTAGTTTAAGGTTGCAAGCCTTGATATAAAAGATCTCTCAAGTTCCCTTATATACATTTTGTAAACACGCCATCAGTCATAACCCCGACAGTTTCTTAAGGTGCTTATTACCATTTCTTCCCTTAAAATAACAGACTTCACTTAATCTGAGTAGTTGGTCAACTGCATATAGCTTAACGAGGCTCGCTCTGTTCACTTTCGTTACGGCTTACTTACTGACGCAAGGAGCTTCAACATATTCATCACTAAATATGTTGTCCTATTGTCTTCTAATTGAATGGTAAATTACTTAGGTTGGACTTTCACCAACTAGCATATAAAAATTTAGCTTGACGCTCCAGATTACACAGACTTACACAGATTTCAAAACCTTTAAATTCTTTAGCACAAAGCAAAGAGATAAAGAGCTACACTAAGAAAAACTTTTTGCCACCAATATTCACCAAGGTTGTACG
>JBASAI010000195.1:0-2253 GCA_049650525.1 Arcobacteraceae bacterium | reverse complement strand
GTTTTATAGTGATCACTTTTTGGCTGATGGTAATAGGGTATGTTGTACTTCTTATAGTTGCTTTATTTTTTGGAGCATATAAAAAAACTCGATAGAAGTTTTTAATTTAGATATTACAATATCTTTTTAATCGAACTGTATTTTAGAAATTGCTATAATCATTTATAATAATAATTACTACAACAAAGGCTACGATATGGATTTTAGATATATAGGAAAAAGTGGATTGAGAGTTTCATCTATTTGTATGGGTACGATGACTTTTGGATCAAGTACTTCAAAAGAGGAAGCTTTTGAGATACTTGACAAAGCATATGATAGTGGAATAAACTTTTTTGATACAGCTGAAATCTATCCAGTGCCTCCAAAAGTAGCCTATGAAGGAACAACAGAAAAGATAGTTGGAGAATGGCTCAAAACAAAAAAAAGAGACTCTATTATACTTGCTACGAAAGTAAGTGGTGCAGCTTCTGGATGGTTTGTGCCACCTACTCGACATGGTCTTACTGCTATTGATTCGTTTCATATAAAAAGAGCGGTTGACGGAAGTCTGAAACGACTAGATACTGACTATATAGATCTCTATCAAATGCACTGGCCAGATACAATAGTACCAATCGAAGAATCGCTCAAAGCGTTTGATGAGCTAGTAAAAGAGGGTAAAGTACGGTATCTAGGAACTTCAAATGATACAGCGTATGGACTCACAAAAGCAAATGAAACAGCAAAAAACAAAGAGTTCTCAAGATTTGAATCGATTCAAAACAATTTTTCATTGATGAATCCACGATTTTTAGATGAACTCTCAACAGTTTGTAAAAATGAAAATATCTCACTGTTACCATACTCTCCAATAGGAGGAGGGGTTTTAAGTGGAAAATACAACAATAACTTTTATCCCCAAGATGCACGATTTAGTGCGTATATCAAACATGAAAATCCACGAGTACAAGCACAAGCCACAAAATTTGTCAATGAAAAAACAAAAGCTGCAACTGCAAGATATGTAGAGTTAGCAAAAGAGTATGGTATCTCACCTGTGACTTTAGCAGTTGCGTATTCAAAGCATTTTGAGTTTGTAGCTTCGACTATTATAGGAGCTAGAAAACTGAGCCAATTAGATGCTTCACTTGCTGCGTTTGATTTTAAAATAGATGGTGAACTGTTGAAAAAAATTGAAGAGATACAAAAAGATATCTTATACCCGATGGGGTGATGAGGAAAACCCTGTACAAATTTTCGGATGAACATTTGTACAGACGATATCGAAGACATTGTCTTTTTTCTTTTCTATCCATCCAGAAGTTTGATCATTGTAGATGATGATATTGGCTTTTTCTTTTGCTTGAAATGGCCGAATCGCTCTTCCTATGATCTGTTGCATTCTTGCTGTATCTTCAAAGGGTGGATAAGCAGGACTTACACAAAAAACATTTCGTATAGAGGGGATATCAGTTCCTTCTCCTAAAATTTTTGATGTTCCTATAAGTACATAATCTGTTACTCTATTGTTTGTAAGATTTGTGAAGATCTCATCTCTTTGTTTTGCTTTTGTATTGGCATCGAGATAGACTACGGGAAAATCTTCTTCAAGTTTTTCTTTGAGAAATACTCCTAAATCAAGTGTATTGACAAGGATGACAGATCTATTTTCACTATATTTTTTTCGTTCGATAGTAAGTGTATTTATAATATCAGGGATGATCATCTCTTGTCTTTTTTTTGATTTGTCGATATTTTTTTTCAACATTCCTAGTTTGATATTGAAATCAAGTGATTGAAGATAGGGTTGCTCGATATCGATTTTGTAGTGTGTATTTTTAAAATAGATATGTGGACGAACAAGATATTTACTCTCATAAAGCTCTTCTATATCAATATGACTTATCTCATCTCCTACAAGCTCAAAAAGTCTTTGTTCATTTTGAGTGTTGTTTCTGTATGGTGTTGCTGTTAGTCCATGCTTATACATAGCAGGAATTTTGGATACAAGATCATAATATACATTGGCACTGGCTTTATGCATCTCATCACAAATCACCATTGAGTATTTGTCCTCTATAACTTTTTTGAGTGAAGCATCTGTATTGAGTGACTGCCAAGTGGTGATGAGGATGGGTGCTCCAAACTCTTTTTTTGTGGAGCTTAGTTCCCCTATCATAGCTGGGTCGATATCCAAAATTGATTGAAATCTTTGTTTTGTTTGTCGTACAAGATCTGATTTTGGTACGATAAAAAGTGTTCTGATATTTC
>JBASAI010000194.1:0-5365 GCA_049650525.1 Arcobacteraceae bacterium | reverse complement strand
AATATACCCTTGTTTTACACCATCAATAAAAACAGGCATACTCCCACGGATCATAGGTTTATATGGGTTTTCTATCTTTTCATATTCAACATTAAGATCAAGAGGAGAGATATAGATCTCCTTACTTTGTAACTTTTGAGAATCAAGATAATAATATCTTTGACTTTTATTTTGTAGATCTTTTTGTATGATAATATTTCCATCATCATTGTCCACACGAGCTACTTCTTGACCAAAAGTATCAAGATATCGTATCTGTTGAAAGTCTTCATGATTATTCGCAAAAATTGAAAAATACTCTTCAAGATTTTGCTGGATATTAATACTATCTTTTTTTATACTGTTTTCAACATACTCCACGATAAAATGTAGATTTATTCCGATATGTTCAATATTTGAGCTCAGTAATCTTTCTTTTTGAGAAAGATCAAGAAGAAGAGATTGGTCTTTTTTTTCGATAATAGTGGTGTATCTCTCGCTTAAAAAAAGAGCATACACCAAAAGTGTAATAATAAACACAGAACCAAAGATTTTAAAAAAAAGTATATTACTCCATTCGTTTCTGTGTAGTATATTCATATATATTATTTTTTAGTGTTCAGTCGTGATTGATATTCTTGTGGGTGTTTACACACTGGACACACTTTGAGAGCTTTTTTTCCATAGTGAATATGTCCACATACTTCACAAATCCAAGCTTCTTCTCCATCTTCACTTACATGTTCAGCTCCAGCTTCAAGTCTTTCTAAAAGCATTTTAAACATTTTTTCATGTTCTACTTCTATTTTACCGATACCTGTAAATAATCGTGTAGCTTCACTGTGACCTTCTTCTTTTGCAATAGCAGCAAAATCTGGGTACATCGTAAGGTTTTCATAGCTTTCACCATCGATCGCATACTGTAAATTTTCAGCAGTATTACCAAAATTATTTTCACTCTCATTTTTCATTCTGTTATGTAAAGCAAGCTCCATCTTTGCATGTTGTTTTTCATTGTTAGCTGCTCGTTGAAAATGTTCTGCGATATCTCGGTATCCCTCTTTTTGAGCTACTTTTGCAAAATATTCATACTTATTTCTAGCTTCAGATTCACCACCAAATGCTTTTAGTAAATTTACTAGCGTAAGATTTTCAGTCACCATCTCCATGGCCTGACCACAGCAGTGAAGCTCTCCGCCACCAACTTTATTTAATTCTACTTCGTTTCCACATTTGTTACATCGATAAGTTTCGTATTGTCTCATTTAGTATTCCTTTTTTTGATATGATCAATTATGACATAAAAAAACTTAAAGGATAATCTTTATCCTTTAGAATTATTTTTATTTATAGTTTTTTAACTGCTTCTAACACATCATCAAGTTTGATATCTGTTTTTTCACCTGTTTTTCTGCAAATAAGTTCTACCATTCCATCTTGTAGTTTTTTACCAATAACAAGTGCATAAGGAAATCCGATAAGTTCAAAATCACCCATTTTAAAACCAAATCGCTCTTTTTTTCTATCATCAATAATAACTTCTATTCCATTTGATTTTAGCTCTTCATAGATCTTCATACCAGCATCAAGCTCATCATCTTTTTTCGCATTTGATACAATGATATCGATCATATAAGGTGCTGTCTCTTTTGACCAGATACAGCCTCTATCATCATGACTTTGCTCAATCACTGCTGCCATAATACGGCTAATACCGATCCCGTAAGTTCCCATATAAAATGGTTCTGTTTTTCCATTTGCATTTAAAAACTTTGCATCAAGTGCCGCACTATAAGTATCACCTAACTGAAAAATATGTCCAGCTTCAATCCCTTTTTTGTAAGACAAGTTTCCACCACAGCTACATTTTTTCTCTATTTTTTGATCTTGAAGCTCTTCATAGCTTAATTCATTGAGTTTTTCTATCTCTTCTTCATCTTCAAAAATAGTTTCTATATTTGCCCCGTAGTCACAACTATCACACACTACAATAGTATCTTCACCACTATCTGCTAGCACATGAAACTCTTTACTTCCAGTTCCACCGATCGCTCCACTATCTGCATCTACGATTCGAAAATCAAGTCCAAGTTTTGTGAATATTTTTGTATAAGTTTTTTCCATAAGGTCAAAACTCTCTTTCATCTTTTCTACACTTTCATCAAAAGAGTATCCATCTTTCATCAAAAACTCTCGCCCTCTCATAAGTCCAAATCGAGGTCGTGCTTCATCTCTAAATTTTGTATTTATTTGATAAAGATTTACAGGGAGATCTTTATAGCTTGTGATTCTATTTTTTACAAGCTCTACCATCGCTTCTTCATTTGTGGGACTCAGAACAAAATCGTTGTTTTTTCTATCTTTGATACGAAGCATCTCCAAGCCCATTTTATCCGCTCGTCCACTTTTTTCCCAAAGCTCCAAAGGTGTAACAAAACCTAGTTGTACTTCATTACAGCCAGCAGCATCAAGCTCATCTTTTACGATCTTTCGTATTTTTTCTAAAACGATTTTTCCCAAAGGAAGATAGTTGTACAAACCACTTCCTTGTTGGTTGATAAATCCAGCTCGTACTAAAAACTGATGTGATGGAAGCGTTGCGTCTGATGGTGTTTCTTTTGTAGTTGGTATAAAGAGATTTGAAAATTTCATAGTGGTTCATGCCTTAAATTATATTTTAAAATGTATTTTACTATAAAGATGCTTATTGCTTTTAAATAAAAATGATATAATACACAACAAAAACAATTAAAGGGTATATTATCATCTCTATTAAAGAACCAATCCAAACACTATTTAGTGACTTTTGTAAAAGAAACAACATCACGAGTATGGAAACAGCAGTAGAATACTTCGCCATTTTTGGTGGACTTGATGTCGATATCGACACTAAACAGCCACTTTCTACACTGATCGAAATACATATTTTAAAAAGATACAAATACTTACGAAACTTCATCAGCGACATCACAAAAGGTGATCCAGAATACAACAAAATCCTAACAGCACTTGCTATTGGAGATCGTCGAACAAACTCTGCTTTTAGAAAAGTAGGTATCTCATTTGATAATGGTATCGATATCGTAGATGATTTATGTAAATTAAAAGTACTCAAACTCGAAAAATCTTTGCAAAAACTCTCAAACTTAAGCGACCAATACACCGTATCAGAACGACTTCTTTTTACAGCTCCTGTTGTGCGATTTTGGTTTGCTTTTGTTTCCCCTTTATTTCAAGGGATAAAAGAGAAAAACTATGAAGAGTTTTATAAAAAATACAATAACAACAAAGCAGAGTTTGCCGACATCGTTTTTGAACAACTCAGCCACGAATATTTACGAGCCATAAGCAAACAAGATTTTATGTTTACACTTGGAAGATACTGGGATGATGATCTCACTCTAGATCTAGTAGCAAAAACAAAATCAGGAAAAGTTCTCGCAGGATCATGTAAATTTACAAACAACAAAATCAAAAAAAGTGAGCTTACAAATCTCAAAGAAAAGTGTGAAAAGGTAAAAATTGATGTAGATACTTTCGTACTTGTTTCAAAAAAAGGCTACACAAACGAGCTCAAAACTTTGAAAAAAACTGAAAATCTTCATCTTTTTACTGTGAAAAATTTTAGTTCACTAATAGAAGAGTAAAAAAGATTCTTTTTTACTCTTCCTGAAGTCCAAAAAGATTTTGGGTAGTTCCCAAAACTATATCACCTTCGTGAGAGTTAGCTACATTTTTTAACTTTTTTGTTGGAGTGTGGAGAAATTCACTCATTACTGTTTGACACAGTTTTTTGATATTTTCTTGATCTTCTGCTCTTATAAAATGTTTTTTGATAGCATTTTGAATTTTCTTTTCTATGATCTCTTCACTTTTGAGATGCAGCGATTTGATCACTGGCTCTACGCTCAAAGTATTCAGCCAAGTATGAAACTCTGTTGTCATAGAACCTACGATCGAGTATGCTTCTTTTGCTTGATTTGTACGCAAAGCCATATTATCATCGACAATACATTGTAGATCATCAACACTAAAGATATCTAAATCATCAAAGACAATCGTATCAATATCTCTAGGCAATGCAATATCAAACCAATTTCGAGCAAAATCAACTTTTTGCAACATATTTTGTTTGATGATAGGATACGGAGCGGATGTCGCTGTGATCATAAGCTCCATACTATTGAGTAAAAGTTCCAGTTCATCATATGATCTCACCTCTATGCGAGAAGGTTCATACTCTTCACCATTTCCATCACTAATAATAGAGTGTGCTAAAACGCGTGCTTTTTTGAGGTTTCTGCTACAAATAACCACATCAAAACCATATTTCAAAAGATGGCGACAGGCTAACTCACTCATCTCACCAGCTCCGATAACCAAAGCTTTTACATTATCTCTTTCTTTGTAAAGTTGTTTTGCTTGAGCAACAGCTGTAGATGCTACAGAAACAGAACCACTTCCAAGATGTGTTACATTTCTTACCTTTGCAGCACATTTAAAAGCATAGTGTATCACTCGTGAGAGTTTTTGTCCTGAAAAACACTTGTCTATAGAAAATTTAAAAGAATCTTTTAATTGTCCTGCTATTTGAGTCTCACCAACAACAAGTGAATCCAAAGAGGAAGCAACGGTAAAAATATGATGAATTGCACTTTCATTGTCGTAGATATCTGCTCTTTGGAAAAGTTCTTCGGATAAGAGTTCTGAGTGTATCGCAAATTTCTCGATCGCTAGTTTTGCAGATTCTTTACTATTTGTTGTGCTCATGATAAGCTCAATTCGATTACAAGTAGAGAGCAAAATCGCTTCATGGATAAGATCTGTAGAAAGAGTCATCTTCAAAAAAGATTCTTTTTCTAGGTCATTGTTAAACGCTATTTTTTCTCTTGTAGCGATATCGGTATTTTTATGCGTAAAACTAATAACTAAGTATTCCAATGAACTAAACTCCCAAGCATTTTCTGTGCTTTTACTAATGCACATGATAATTCGACGATTATACAACTTTTTAGCTTTGAGATTATTTGTACGATTTATTTTCTCTTATTTATATAAAAAAATGGCATTTTGTCATCTTTTTTACCTCTTTTTATTTTTTGTACTATACTTTTCATTATAATTCATATGGAGTCTTTTATGCAGCTAATTATTGGAAGTCAAGTCACACTTATCAGCGAAGGAACTCAAAAACTTTTTCCATATGGGAAAGTTCTTGAACTTTTGTCCAAATTTAAAGATATCTGTTTAGATATACAGTGGAATGTCAATGTACCCAAAAGAGATAACTGTAAAATCTTACCAGATGCAGAGTCTATTGGGTTAAAAGGTTTTTATCCACGAGAATTTCAACAAAAATGTATCGATAAATTTACACGAACAACAC
>JBASAI010000193.1:0-2276 GCA_049650525.1 Arcobacteraceae bacterium | reverse complement strand
TGTTGCCCCTGGTCCATAACCACTCGAATAATCCATATTTGCATTTGATTTCATTATTTGTTCATTTCTGGATAAATCAACTCCTGCCATAATTGCTACAGTATCAAATGATTTTCTGTATTCACTCTTAAATGTGTTCTGAATCCATTGTTCATCTGATATAGTTTTATGAGCATCACTAATTCCATCTCTATTTGTATCTGTTGCTGCTGTAAGATTATTGGTATCATCTTCATACCTTGAGATGTTGATCATTAAATTTGAATTATCATCAATATCATTTGAGTATGTTACAAATGTTTTGAGTAGTTTTGTGTCATGGAATCCTGAATATGCAACTTCATCAATACTTTTTGGATTTTTATTTGCTTGTGTTTCTCCATGAACGCTTGTGCCATCTCCTGTTTCTCTTTTTGTATAATC
The DNA here is from genome assembly GCA_049650525.1 of Arcobacteraceae bacterium. Lineage (GTDB taxonomy): Bacteria > Campylobacterota > Campylobacteria > Campylobacterales > Arcobacteraceae > JAIOSF01. The sequence goes on along the minus strand of JBASAI010000193.1, from coordinate 1,853 downwards.
AATTCCAAAGGTTAAGTCGCTTGTATCATTTACATAGTGTTGGTATTTACCATTGAGAGATTTATGTTTTAAATAAGCATCATCCCAATATCCATCAGTATCACGCATTGTTCCTTGTAATTGAAAAGCACCCATTTCAAAACTTTGATTTGTAGATGCTAAGATTCGATTAAATCCAAAACTACCAACTTCTGTTTCGATTTTTGAACTATTTTTCCCTTGTGGTCTTTTAGTAGTAATGACAATAGCCCCTGCAATTGCATCATTACCATAGAGATAACTAGCACTTCCTTTGATTACTTTGATTGAAGCAATATTATCAAGATCAAGATTTATTTTTCCAGATGATTCCTGAACAGGTACACCATCTATAACAACTGCAACACCTGGTCTTTCCCCCATATACATTTGATTATCTATACCTCTGATATGTATTTTTACTCTATCATTTCCTACATTGGATGCAGTAATTCCAGGTATAGTATTTAAAATATTTTCTATATTTGTAGGGTTTGTTTTGGTAATATCCTCTTGTGTAATAATAGTTGAACTTGATACATTATTATTCACAATAAATTTATCATCAATGGTTGATGAAGAAATATTGAGTGTTCCTAAATCACCATCCGCAGAGAGAGTTGAAATAGTGCCCAATAATAGGCAGGAGAGTAAAAGTTTGTTTGTGGATGTTTTCATTGATTTTCCTTAAAGATAAAATTTAATTTTGAAATATTATCTTTAAAGTGTTAATTAACTGTTAAATCAATAGGGATAGGGGTTATTTTTTAAGAGCCAATCTATCATATAAATCTAAGATATTTAAATAGTTTTGATGATATGTTACATTTGTAAAGTCAACATCGCCATTAAATATTTGGGTAGCTAAGTCTACTTTTTCTTTTGTAAATACATTGTTTAAAGCAGTTTCGTATTCTTCCCATGGTTTTTCATCCAAATACATTCGTGTGAGTTGTGCTAAAAGATAGGCTATAGGTGCAGTTGATTCTTCTAGTAAGTCTATAACCTCTTCGTAGTTACCTAACAGCAAATGTAATTGTGCTTTAAAGTCACGCATAGTAAAGTTATTTTCAAATATAACACCGATATATTTTTCTACATTTAAGTTATTGTCAAATGATTCTATCTCAGCCAAAATCTCTTCTGGGTCATACTCTTTAAAGTTTAGAACCATATCACGGATAAGTTTTCCAGCATTTGTGTTGTTATAAATCATATCTTCTAAAGGATATACTTCTGAAACACCTGGAACAATGATTTGACAAGAGTAAAACCCAAGATAATCATACTCTCTTATATAAATATCTTTTTCCATCTCTTTTGTGATATTTGTGATATATTCGTACTCTTCATCTGTATTTGATCCATTATAAACCCACGGAGTATAATCAAATGTTTTGTTAGCAGATAAAAACTCAAAACCAATCTTTCCATTTGAGTCGATGAAATGTGACTCGATGTTTGAGTTTGTTTCTATAAGCTCTTTATCAAAAGTTGGTTTCTCAAAAGTAGAAAGATCACTTAAATCTCTTCCTTGCATAAGTTCTGTCATCGTTCTTTGGAGTGATACTTCCAAAATAGGGTGTGCACCAAAAGATACAAATAGAGTATTTGTAATAGGGTTGATCAACGATATCGCAGTTACAGGAAACTGACCTTCTAACGAACAATCCAATACTTCAACAACATATCCTAAATCTTCAAGAGCTTTGATATCTTCGTTGAGTTTTGTGAAATCTTTTAAAGCCTCGTGCGGAAAAGCTGGCATCGAGTAACCCTCTTTTATGATAGCTATTTTTACATATCTTTCAAATATCTCACTTAAAGATTGTACT
>JBASAI010000192.1:0-3200 GCA_049650525.1 Arcobacteraceae bacterium | reverse complement strand
GTACCGAAATGGGTAGTTTTGTAGGGGTTACAGGAACTTTTGGACTTACTATGTGTAGTATAACAATTCAAAAAATATTAAGTGAAAAGCAGATAAAATAGACTAAACTTATTTTCAAAGGATTTATATGAGCGGAATTAGTGATAGCGTAGAACAATTAACGCAAGCACACCTTAGAAATGTACAACAATTGGCCGTTTTTTATACTGGTCACGGCGATATGTATGCTATCAATATTGCTAAGATTAAAGCATTTATTATTACTGATGAAGTGACTATTACAGATACTCCAACAGATACTGATGTAATTCACGGTATAGCAACAATAAGAGGCGAGCCAATTACACTAATCAATCTTGACAGATGGCTAGGATATGAATCTTTACCCGTAAATGAATATAAACTTATTATTTTTTGTGAGTTCAATCATAAGCAAGTTGGATTTTTAGTAAAAGATATGGTAAATATTGTTGAAAAAACAACAGCAGAACTTATTAATTCAGAAAATCAGAATTCTAAAGTAACCTATACAACATATGTGGAAATTGATAAGAAAGATCACTTATGTACGGTATTTAATGCAGAACAATTGTTATCTGATATCGGATGGACTGACCTCAATGCAGGAGAACTAGAAAGATATGTTACGCAACCTATAAATGACGATAAAATTATTCTAATAGCAGAAGATAGTGCCGTTGCTAGAGAAGTTCTTATCCAGTTTATGAGAAAAGCGAAAGCAAATTTCATCATGTCTGTTAATGGTGGAGATTTGCTAGATAGACTTGATGAGATCAATGATCCTAACGCTATAGGGTTAGTTATTACAGATATTGAGATGCCTGGTACTGATGGATACCAAGTAGCAAAATATATTAAAGAGACTCCTAAATATAAGAATATACCAGTAGTTGTGAACTCAAGTATGACAACAGAAGCTGTAAAAGATAAAATGAATAGAATAGGGATTGATGGATTTGTTGGTAAAACAGATATCCCTACATTATATAAAATTATTGTAAATATTTTAGGAACTAAATAACTAAAATACTCTGAAATCATCTTCTTTATGCAAGACAATTTGCACAGTAGATTTGAAAATACTTAGATGACCAGAAGATATGGAAATGATTTTTCCGTCTTCTGGTTTTTTTATAGTTTTAGCAAAATACAACTGTATTTTTTTCGAACCAAAATAGAGATGACCTTTTTTATACATACCTTTAATGTTATAAACAATATTATTTATATATTTTTCATCAAAAAGATCAATATTCTTTGCATTTAAATAATACTCTTTATGATCAATATTTTTTTCTTTTAAAACAATATTGGAAATTTTTTTAATCTCTTTTAACCCATGAAATTGTTCAAGTTTTTCAACTACCAGATTATATTTTGAACCTATGCGCAACATTGGTGATGGTTTGTAGATCATAATTGCTCTACTTTTCTTCGTTTGTTTAATAATCGCTAGCTTATCTGTGCGGTATATCACAACAACATTTTCTAAATGATAGTCCGAGATCTGTTGTATCTCGTATAGATAATTGATGCTATTTTGTGGTTCAACTTTTATGGTATTGGTAATTGATCTATAGTCTTGTTTTTCTGTAGAAAAAGTTGCAAAAATAGGAAGATGATCTGAATATCCTACTCTTTTAGAACGATTCCATCGTATAATATGATTGTTTTTATAGAGATATTTTGGGCTAAATACTTGAAAACTATTATTTATATAGGAGATATTTTTTTCATCAAAAAGTGTAGCAGATAAAAGAAAATTATCAGGAGTATTATTTTCATTTCTAAACTTTGAACTAAACCGTTTCTTTTTTGGTAATTCTAGCCAAGTATTAAAATGTACTTTCTGATCAAAATTTAAAATAGATTTTTTTTGAATAAAATTTTCTTGTATGGTTGTGTTAAGTATTTGATTTATTCCCGTGATATTGTAAGTGTCATTGAGTTTTTTATCATATTTAAATGTATGATATTCGTTGTAGTTAGAATTTAGGTCACCTAAAATGATATAATCATCATTTGTAAGGGTATCTATCTCTTTTTTTAATGCGATTGCATATTTGATTCGTTGAGATTCTGCTGCTCTTTTGGATCGCCAATGATTTACATAGAGTATCAATGGTTTATTTTCTATATGAACAGTTACTTTTAGAATATCACGAGAATACTTGTCGTATCTATCGACTACTATAGTACTATATGAAACAATCATATATTTACTCAATAGTGCCAATCCAATAGCGGCATTTTTATTTTTATAAAATACAGCATACTTATAAATTGGATTTTGTTCTACAATAGCATCGAGTGCTTTTTGTGATTCTATCTCTTGCAAAGCTAAAATATCAGGATCAAGGTCTTGTATCACTTTTGTTATATTGCTAAGTTTATTGGTATATGCTTTTTGATCCCAAGAAGGAGTATGTGGAATGTACTCTTTATATTCTGTTTGATCATAGTGAAGATCAAAAAAGTTTTCTACATTATATGATGCCACCTTGAAGTCTAGTGCTAAAAGGTGACAAGCCCATAATGTTATAAATAGAAGATATTTCAAAATATCAATACTAGGAAATTATTATATAAGCTCTTTTTTGATGTACTCTAATGCTGCCTCTTTTGCTTCGTTGATCTTGCTAGCATCTTTCCCACCAGCTTGTGCAAAATCGGCGCGACCACCACCACCACCGCCAACAATAGGAGCAATAGCTTTGATCCAATCACCAGCTTTTGCATTTGCATTTTTCACACCAGAAACCAACATCACTTTATCCCCTTTTGCTTGTAGTAATAAAATAGCTATTTTTTCATGACCATTCTTCATATCATCAGTGAGTTTTTTCAAATCACCATTTTCAACAACATCAACAACAACTTTCACTCCATTGATCTCTAACTCTTCAAGAGGTGTAGTTACCTTCTCATGTGCATCTTTAAGTTCAGACTTGAGCTCTTTGATCTGTTTTTTAAGTTTGTTGATACCTTCAATGATATCTTTATTTTTTACTTCTGTTTCGATGAGAGAAAGTTTTTTCATAGATTCTTGCACATAATTAATGGCACTCAGTCCCACGACAGCTTCGATTCTTCTCACACCTGCACTTACACCTTTTTCACTTGTGATGTAAAAGCTTCCAATTTGTCCTGTATTTTGTACATGTGTTCCACCACAAAAC
>JBASAI010000191.1:0-1759 GCA_049650525.1 Arcobacteraceae bacterium | reverse complement strand
CTAAAATATTTGAACCATATTTTACAACTAAACATACCTCACAAGGTACAGGACTTGGTCTTCATATGACATATAATTTAATAATCAATGGTATGAATGGATCTATTGAAGCAAATAATGTAGTATTTACATATAAAACTAATAACTATACAGGAACAGAATTTGTTATAGCTATTCCCTTAGTATAAAACAAACTTTAGTGGTTTACTTTTATTTTTATTAAGATAAAATTAGTTATGAATAATTTTAATAATATGGATAGATTTATTGACTTAATTACTGATATCGTTTTTGTAAAAGACATAAATGGTGTATTTACTAATTGTAATGAAAAGTATTTAAACTTTATTGGAAAGACTAGAGATGAAGTGATTGGTAAAAGTGATAAGCAGTTTTTATCAAAAGAAGATGAGTTGCAAGTTACCCAAAATGACAATAAGGTCATATTAAATAAAGAAACAATAGATTTTTATGACACCATTTATTTAAATGATACTTATATTTATTTTAAAACAACCAAAAAACCTTTATTTGATATAGATAACAATGTAATTGGTATCTTTTGTATTGCAAGAGATATCACAATTCAAAAACATTATGAAATAATATATAATGATACTAATAAATTACTAGAATACATTGCTATGGAAAATGATTTAGATAAGGTACTTGATAAAATAGTTAAATTTGCGCATAAGAGAGATAAAAGTAGTAAATGTTCTATTTTATTACTAAATGATACAAAAAAAAATTTACTATTAGGTGCATCTATAGGTTTACCAGATTATTATAATCAAGCTATAAATGGTATCGAAATTGGTGATAAAATCGGTTCTTGTGGGAGTGCTGCATTTAATAAAAAAAGAGTTATTGTTGAAGATATAGATAGTCACGAAAATTGGAGTAACTATTTAGCTTTAACAAAAAGGGCAAAACTACACTCGTGTTGGTCAGAACCAATATTTTCCTCTGATAACAAAATTTTAGGGACTTTTGCACTTTACAGAGACCATTCTTCAAAACCATCAGAATTTGAATTGAGACTTATTGAAACTTATGCGTATATGGCATCAGTGGCAATTATTAAATATAAGAATCAACAAACTTTAATTCAAAAAGAAACCTTATTATTAAATCAATCTAAGATGGTAGCAATGGGTGAGATGATTGGGAATATTTCCCATCAATGGAGACAGCCACTTTCTGTAATATCTACAGGTGCAACAGGTTTGCTGTTGCAAAAAGAACATGACTGTTTAACAGATGATATATTTGATAAAACATGCAATGCGATAAATGATAATGCACAATATCTTTCTAAAACTATTGATGACTTTAAAAATTTTGTCAAAGGAGATAGAGAGAAAAAATTGTTTAAATTGGATCATGAGATTACTAGCTTTTTGCATTTAGTCGAAGGTACTATTAGAACGAATACTATTACTATGAATATAGATTTAAAAGATGAAATTGAGATAAATGGGTATGAAAATGAATTATTGCAATGCTTGATCAATATATTTAATAATTCTAAAGATGTGTTAAATGAAAAAGAGATCAAAAATAAACATATATTTCTTTCTTCTAGTATACAAGACAACAATGCTCTTATTACAGTAAAAGATAATGGTGGTGGTATACCAAACGATGCAATGCCTAAAATATTTGAACCATATTTTACCACTAAACATAAAAGTCAAGGTACTGGACTAGGTCTTCACATGACATATAATTTGATTGTTGATGGAATGAATGGAAG
>JBASAI010000190.1:0-11344 GCA_049650525.1 Arcobacteraceae bacterium | reverse complement strand
CTTATAAAAGTGAAGATGGAACAGCTGTAATCGGTGGAGATGGACAAGTAACTTTTGGAAATACAGTTTTAAAAAACAATGCTACAAAAATACGAAAAGTAGGGGCAAAAGGGGAAGTTTTAGCAGGATTTGCTGGAAGTACTGCTGATGCGTTTAATCTTTTTGATATGTTTGAAACACATCTTGAAAACAGTAAAGGTGATTTGCTAAAAGCTGTGATAAATTTTTCTAAAGAGTGGCGAAAAGATAAGCATTTACGACAACTAGAAGCTATGATGCTTGTTTTAAATGAGAAGCATATTTTTATTTTAAGTGGTACAGGTGATGTTGTAGAACCAGAAGATGGCTGCTTAGCGTCGATTGGAAGTGGTGGAAACTTTGCCATTGCAGCTGCAAGAGCTTTGAAAAAACACTCAAATTTAGAACCACTTGAACTAGTGAGGGAATCACTTATGACAGCAGGTGAATTGTGTATATATACAAATCAAAACATAAAAACATTAACTTTAGATGGGAAGGAAAGTAAATAATGAACATGACTCCTAAAGAGATAGTATCATATCTTGATGATTATATTATAGGTCAAAGAGATGCAAAAAAAACAATAGCAATTGCTTTACGAAATAGATATAGAAGAATGCAACTGGGTCCTGAACTTCAAGAAGAGATAATGCCTAAAAACATTTTGATGATAGGTAGTACTGGTGTAGGAAAAACAGAAATAGCACGACGAATGGCAAAGATGATGAATCTTCCATTTATTAAAGTTGAAGCTAGTAAATACACTGAAGTTGGATATGTCGGAAGAGAAGTTGAATCAATGATAAAAGATTTGGCTCATGAGTCATATAATCTTGTGACAAAAGAATATGAAGATCAAATTCAAGGTTCTATTGATGATGAGGTAATTCGACAAATTGTAGAGATACTCGTACCTCCTTTACCTGAAACTGCCAGTGAAAATGCAAAAGAATCATTTATCAAAACTTATAATGTAATGGAATCAAAAGTAAAAAGTGGTGATATGGATGATAAAAAGATCACAATCGAACTTCCAAAAACAACACATGTAGAGATAGTTGATAGTAATATGCCTATGGATATGAGTGCTATAAGTGAAAGTATCAATAGCATGATGGGAAAAATGGGAAAAGAGAAGATCAAAAAAGAAGTGACTATAAAAGAAGCCAAAATACAACTTCGTGCATTGGCTAGTGATAATCTTCTTGATAAAGAGACATTAAAAGTTGAAGCTGTCAAAAGATGTGAAAATGGCGGAATTGTATTTTTAGATGAGATAGATAAAATTGCAACAGGAAGTAATAATAAAAATCAAGACCCAAGTAAAGAAGGTGTTCAAAGAGATTTATTACCAATTGTTGAGGGAAGTTCTGTACATACAAAATATGGACAAATTAAAACGGATCATATTCTTTTTATAGCTGCAGGTGCATTTCATGTGAGTAAACCGAGTGATTTATTACCAGAATTACAAGGACGATTTCCATTACGAGTTGAGCTTAATCCTTTAGAAGAAAGTGATTTATATAATATTTTAATTAATACAAAAAACTCACTACTTAGACAATATAAAGCATTACTTGAGGTAGAAGGTGTAACATTAAAGTTTGATGATAAAGCAATTCATGCTTTTGCAAGACTCAGTGTAAGTGCAAATGAAAAAGCTGAAGATATCGGAGCTAGAAGATTACATACAGTGATTGAAAAAGTTTTAGAAGATATTAGCTTTGATGCCGATGAACATCGAGGTGAAACGATAACTGTAACAGAAGACTTAGTAACAGAAAAGTTAGAAGAGATAGCTCAAAACGAAGATACTGCACGATACATTTTATAAGCATAAAGTGGAGCAAGATTAAGATGTATTTTGTTAAAATAAAAATACTAAAATATGGAGAAAAATATGAAAATTACAAGTTTTGAAGATATTGAAGCAAAAGGTTATACTATTTGTTTTATTCATAGTGGTTGTGATGGGGATGCTGATGTTATTTTGTTAGATATTAATAGTATTTTTGATTATGAAGAGAAAAAACATGATTTATGTAAAGAAAAGTATACTTCTGTTGCTATTATTGATGATCCTAGTGACTATGATGCATTTAAAAACTTTGGTATTAATTCATGGATTAAACGAGATGATTTAGAAAAACTACCAGAGTTGCTCGATGAAATCAAAACTAGAATGGGTTTATAAAATAGAAATATGGCAATAATAGACACTCATTGTCACTTAGACAATATCCAATATCAAGAAGATGTTGATGATGTAATACAAACTGCATTAAATGAAGGTATAGAAGCTATTTTAATACCTGGTGCTGATCCAAAAGATTTACCAAGAGCAAAAATGTTATCTGAAAAATATGATGAAGTTTTCTTTGCTGTTGGTGTTCATCCTTATGATTGTGAACATTATAATCTTGAAATTTTAAAAGAATATGTAACTCATCCCAAATGTATCGCTGTTGGTGAGTGTGGACTTGATTATTTTCGATTACCTGAAGATGAGAATGAAAAAGCCCAAAACATAGCGTTGCAAAAAAAAGTATTTATTGATCAAATAAATTTTGCAAAAGAGGTAGATAAACCACTTATTGTGCATATTCGTGATGCTTCAAATGATAGTAAAACTATTTTAATGGAATACAATGCAAAAGAAGTGGGGGGTGTTTTACACTGTTTTAATGCAAGTGAACATCTTCTTTCTTTAAGTGAACATGGATTTTATTTTTCTATTGGTGGTGTAGTTACTTTTAAAAATGCTAAGAAACTTGTAGAAGTACTTCCTAAAATACCATTAGAAAAACTTATTATAGAAACAGATGGTCCTTATCTTACTCCACACCCTTTTCGAGGGACAAGAAATGAACCAAAATATACAAATAATGTTGTAGAAAAAATCGCTGAATTATTATCGTTGAGTAAAACAGAAGTTGAGGATTTAACGACAACGAATGCAAAAAAATTATTTAAAGAGTTTGATATCAAAATTTAGGTAAAATAAATAGTAAATTAAAAAAAAGGTATTTATTTGAAACTATTTTTAAAACTATTTTTATTATTTGTATTTATTACATCTTCTAATGCCACACTTGTAAGTACTGCTTTTGTTTATAAAGACTTAAGAGTGCTTGAAGAGTTAGATATCAATTCAAATTATATTACAGATTACAAATTACAAGAAGAATTTCAAAGTCAATTAAGATTCAGTAAAAAAAGATATACACAAAAATTAAACAATGCTCATCTTTTTGTTCCTCAAATCAAAAAAGTATTACGAGAAAATGAAATTCCTTCAGCTTTTTTATATTTAGTGATGGCAGAATCAAATTTTATTTTAGATGCTTCTTCAAATAAAAGTGCTAAAGGCTTATGGCAATTTATGAAACCAACAGCAAATCATTATGGTTTGCGAACAAATGAGTATATTGATGAAAGAATGGATATTGTAAAATCTACAGAAGCTGCAGTAACTTATTTGAAAAGACTTCATGGTATGTTTGATAAATGGTATTTAGCAGCTGTTGCATATAACTGTGGAGAAGGAAGAGTAATAGAAGGTCTAACTCGTGCTACAATTGATATGCATTGTGAAGATGTTGGATATAAAGTTTGTAGAAAAGATCCTATGATTAATGAATTTCGTAAAACTATGCATCTTTATCAAACTAAACAAGTAAAATTTAGAGAAATTAACAAAATTTACAAAAAAGTTAAAAAATGGAAATATAAGCCAGACATTGACAAACTTCTAGTGGTACAAAAAGGTGTAAATAGACAATATATACCAGAAGAAAGCCGTGGATATATTAGAAAAATTATATCTTTAGCTATGATGAATAATAGTGATTTTTTAATTAAAGATGAAAATACACATCTTTTAAATAGAGGGATGAGTGATCCCATTGCAAGTATAGATGTAAAAGGTGGAATACTTTTAAGAAATGTTGCTGAAGTTATTGGTATTGATAAAGAAACATTAAAAGAATTAAATCAACATATTAAAAGGGATCTCTTGCCGCTAGACGATGATACATATACTTTATATATTCCTTACTCAAAACTTTCACGATATAACCTTAATAAAGGGAATCTAAAATCAACACAATATGAAATATACACCGTAAAAAGTGGAGATACTTTAGCCTCTATAGGGCGAGAATTTAAAATGCAATATAAAGTAATTAAACAACACAATAAGATGAAAAGCAATCTATTACGAATAAATCAAGAATTGATGATTCCAATCGATCCAGATGTTTATAAGCGACCTATTAATTATGTTGTTAAAGTTGGAGATACATTAAGTCGAATTGCTTCAAATTATAAGATTGAATTTACACAGTTGATGAAAGATAATAACTTAAAAACAAGTAGAATTAACATAGGAGATGAACTTGTTATCAATTTTAAGTAAAGCTTTTCTATTTTTAGGCCTCTTTTTTTTTGTGGGATGTAGTAATAAATATAGTTATACAAATAAAAGTTATCATGTTGGTAATTCTTACTCAACTCAGGATACTTTTTCGAATACAACTGTAACTGGTTCTTCAAAAATCAGAAACAGTAAAGCGATGCATAGAGCAACCATGCGTCCATATGAAGTATTTGGGAAAAAATATTATCCAACTATTGCTCGAATAAATGATAATTTAACTGGAATTGCATCATGGTATGGTCCTAATTTTCATGCCAAAAAAACAAGTAATGGTGAAGTTTATAATATGTACGCCGATACGGCAGCACATAAAACACTTCCTATGAATACAATAGTTAAAGTGAAAAATTTAGAAAATGGTAAATCAGTAATAGTACGAATAAACGATAGAGGTCCTTTTGTCTCTGGTAGAATTATAGATTTATCAAATAAATCTGCACATACAATTGATATGGTCAAAAAAGGTACAGCAAAAGTAAAAGTAACTGTTCTTGGATTTAATGGTAAAATTGCAACAACAGTAAAAGAGAAAAATGAGATAAAAACTGTTTCTAATTATTATATACAAGTTGGAGTGTTTTCTAAGATAGAAGGTGCAAATACAACAAAACGAAAGTTTGAATTAATTTTAGAAGATGAATATAAAGTGATTTTAAAAGATGGAGAACTTAATAATAAAGATGTAAAAAGAGTTTGGATTAGTGGATTTAGAAGTGAACAAGAAGCACAAGATTTTAAAGAAGCAAATAATCTTCAAAAAGCTATGATAATAGCTGAATAAGGACATACAATGCAAGAGTTAAATAGACAAACAAAAGAAACAACAATATCTTGTAAAATAGATATCAATGGTACAGGTATAGCAGATATTCAAACAGGGATTGGTTTTTTTGACCATATGCTTGAGGCATTTACAAAACATAGTGCAATAGACATGACACTGAAGTGCGATGGAGATCTGCATGTAGATTATCATCATACCGTTGAAGATTGTGGTATTGTAATAGGGCAGTTATTAAAAAAAGAGATATTTCCTATAGAAAATGTTGAACGATATGGAAATGCAACTGTCGTAATGGATGAAGCGAGTGTGACTTGTGCTTTGGATCTTAGTAATCGTCCTTTTTTGGTATATGAAGTTGATGTTATTGAAAAAGTTGGTACATTTGATGTTGAGTTAGTCGAAGAGTTTTTTCATGCAGTTGTGATGAATAGCGGAATTACTTCTCATATTATTCAAGATAGAGGAAGAAATAAGCACCATATTATAGAAGCTTCATTTAAATCTTTTGCAGTTGCATTAAGACGGGCTTTAGTAGAAAATACAAAACTTGGTATTCCTAGTACTAAAGGTGTTTTGTAATAGATGATTGAATTATTGGTGTTAGATGTTGATGGAACACTCACAGATGGAAAAATTATTTATACATCAAATGGAGATGAGCTTAAAAATTTTGATGTAAAAGATGGTTTAGCAATAGCTTCTTGGACGAAAAAGCTTCATAAAAAAGTAGCAATTATCACAGGAAGAAAATCAAAACTTGTTGAAAATAGAGCAAAAGAGCTGGGTATTACACATCTTTATCAAGGTGTAGATAATAAGGATGAAATTTTAGCTAATATTTTAAAAGAAGAAAATCTTTCTTGGGAGCAAACAGCAGGAATCGGTGATGATTTAAATGATTTGAAAATGCTACAAAAGGTAGGGCTATCTTTTGCTGTAGCTGATGCAGTAGCTGATGTCAAATTGTTATGTAATGTCGTGTGTTTACAAAATGGTGGAGATGGTGCAGTACGAGAGATGATCGAATATATTTTAGATCATGATGATCAAAAAAAGTTAAAAGATTTATGGGTATAAGTAAATTTATGGTTGTGTTGGTCATATTATCTGTTGGATTTTTATTTATAGATAAAAAACAACAAGAACCGATTCTTAACGAAACAAAGAAACCCACAGTATCTTTTTTGGATTCTGTAATGTATGAAATAACTGAAAAAAGCGTCGAACAAGTAGTACGATTAAGACAAGCTGATATCTATGATACTAAAGAAGAACTCTTTGATGCAACAATTATAATAAAAGCAAATGAAAATAGTTATGGAATAAATAGTATGAGTAGTAAAAATATAGTAAAAATAGATGACCAAATTTTTTTGAGCAATAAAGTAAATTTAATATTAACTGATGGGATCAATATCCAAACTGAAAAACTAAATTATAATTTAAAAACAAAAATTGTTCAAAATGATGTCTCTTTTCTCGCTATAAAAGATGGCAGTACATTTTATGGTTATAACTTATTTTTGGATTCGATGAAAGAGTATATGCAGTCTGATCGAGTAAAATTAAGAATGAAAGTAGAAAATGATGAATAAACGAGTGATAATAAATTTATGTGTATTATTTGTATTAAATCTTACATTTCTGTTTGCAGAAGAAAAGTATTTAAATATTGATGCAAATTATTTTGAAGCAAATCAGCAAAAAAATATCTTACATTTTAAAGGTGATGTTAAAATGACAAAAAACAAAGATTTGTTATTGTGTCAAGATCTTCTTATTAATACAGAAAATTCACCAACAGACCCTTCAAAGCAAATTCCTAAAAACTATAAAGCAACAGGTGATGTTTCTTTTCATATAGTAACAGAAGATAATATACTCAAAGGTAAAGGCGATGAGGTATATTATTATCCAAATGAAAAAAAATATATCATTCTCGGAAATGGATATCTTGAAAATGTAAATGAAGGTAAAAAAATCATTGCTGAAAAAATATATATTGATGAGCTAACTGGAAATACAAAAATTGATGGTGGAAAAGATAAGCCAATCAAATTTAGATTACGGTTTGACGATAATGAAGATACAAATACTAATGTAAATAAAGAAAAGGAAGTAGAGTGAAAAATCTTAAAATTGTAAATGCGGAGTTTATGACTTCAGCTCAAAAGCTAGATGATTCTCCATCTCCTGATAAGGCAGAAATAGCTTTTTTAGGACGAAGTAATGTAGGGAAAAGCTCATTGTTAAATTCATTAACGAAAAGAAAGTCACTTGCAAAATCATCATCAACACCTGGAAAAACACAGTTGATCAACTATTTTGATATCACTTTTAAAGACTATGCAGATGAAGGGAGCAATCATTATGCAAGATTTGTTGATTTACCAGGTTTTGGGTACGCAAAAGTATCGAAGTCATTGAAAAAAAACTGGCATCAAAATTTGACAGATTTTTTAGAACAAAGACCTTCTTTACAGATATTTGTTCATCTTATTGATGCGAGACATTCTACTCTTGATATCGATAAAAGTGTTGATGAGTTTTTAAAACATATTAAAAGAGGTGATCAGATCATCATCAATGCTTTTACAAAAATTGATAAACTCAAACAAACAGATATTCAAAAACTAAGAAGAGAATATCCAGAAGGGATATTTATCAGTAATCTTAAAAATAAGGGAATAGATAAGTTAGAAAAAAAGATTGCTACTTATTTATTTGGAGAATAATATGGATAAATTAGAATTTATAAAACCGGATGTATTGGATATAGAGCATATGCAAAAGCTTGTATATGCAGATGTTGAAAATGGTAATATACTTGAGCGAAATAGTAATGAGATGGCTACAACTATTCGTTCGTATACGGCAGTAAAACTTGAAGATCAGTTTGTAGGATTTGTTGCTGTTCATATTCATACGATAACTTTAGCAGAAGTGAGAAGTTTGGTAGTAAAAAAAGAGTTTCGTGGAAAAAATATTGCAAAACTTTTAATTGAAAAAGCGATACTCGAAGCTAAAAGTTTAAATCTCAAAAAGCTTTTGGTCCTTACTTACAAAAAAGAGTTATTTGAACATTTTGGTTTTGAGGTAATCGAAAAAGCGTCATTGCCAGATACTAAAATCTGGGCTGACTGTATTAAGTGTAAACATTTTCCTGTCTGTGATGAGATAGCGTTGACTTTAGATATCTAAAGAAATTTTATATCTCTTTATCCGATAACAAATCATCAATAACTGTCTGGCGGTTTGTTATCTCTAGCTTTTTACAAGCACTTGAAAAAGCTTCATCTTCCCCTACTATATAGCACATATTTTTAGCTCTTGTGATTGCGGTATATAAAAGCTTTGTATTGTGCATGATAAAGTGTGAAAACGACATCGGTATCAATGCTGTGTCATATTCCATCCCTTGTGTTTTATGAATTGTTAAACAGTATGCTAGTGAGATAAGAGCATCAAGTGATTCAAAATCATAAAATACGACCATATCATCATTTGGATACAGAACGATTAGTTTTGACTTTTCATGATCTACTTTAATGATCATTCCCAACTGACCATTAAAAACTCTTTTTTCTACAAAATCAGGCGCTCCTGCTTTATAAAACTTCATACTTTGTGCTTTCATATTCTCATTTTTTATATGGATAACTTTATCTGCAAGTTTGTATTCGTATACTTTTTTTTGTATCCCTTTAGAATTTGTTTTGTTGATCAGTTTTTGTAAATTTATATTGAGATTTTCAACTCCGAGTGTACCACCTTTTATAGGTGTAATGACTTGAAATAGAGTCAAAAATGATGCGATCTGTTTCTCTTTTATAAACTTGTACATAGGTTCTATATATTGCGAGGCGATATTTAAAATATTGTGCAAAATAGTGTAGTTATTGTCATTTCGTAGTTGATTTATCTCATAGTCACTCAAAAGTGCCTTTTGTGCATAATAGTTAGGAATGGAAGTATCTATAAATTTAAAATCTTCATATTCCTCTTTAAATTTTGGAACCTTTCCTTTTCGTATCTCATTTGCTATTGTGGCTATTGCTTGTAGTTCATTTTGGCGATATATTTTTGTAAGTTTACAAATAGGAGCTAGATCAAACTTGATAGCATCTCTTAAAATATCACCAGCTCCAATAGCAGGAAGCTGACCATCATCTCCTACAATAATAAGTGTACAATCAGGATCTATTTTTGAAAGTATTTTATAAAATGTAACACTATTTACCATACTAGCTTCATCGATTAAAATCACTTTATAGTCAAAATAATCTTTATCAGTATTATCTATTTTTACTAAAGATGATTGAATCGTACTACTTTTATATCCTGTTGTGTCACTGATCCTCTGAGCTGCGATGCCACTTAGAGCCATACAATGTATATCATCATATGGAACTATCTCTTCTAGGAGCTCTAATATAGCACGACTAGAGGTAGATTTACCTGTACCTGCATATCCTATAAGAAGTATCGTATTTTCACCATCATTGATAAGCTTGACTGCTTTTTGCTGTTCTTCACTCAAAATAAATCCTAGAGTTTCCTCTTTCTTTTTGATATATTTATCAAAATCTTTGATAATGTTTTTATTATGATTGTGTATTTTTCTATTTTCAAAAAACTCAAGTATTTTTGTCTCACAACTGTAGTAGATACTCGGAGCATATTTATCTTTGATGGTTTCGTGTATCTCATCTTTTGATAAAAGTGCGATGATAGCATTTTCATAAAGAGTATCTTTATCTTTGAAATTTAAAGCATCATCCATAAGTGTAAAGAGCTGTGTTTTTGAGATTGAGCTATTTCCCTTTGATTCACAAAACTCTTTAAGTGTATAGTTCATACAAGCAGATATTCTAAAGTTGCTCAGTTTATCGATACCGAGTTTTGTTCCTATCTCATCGGCTCTTTTAAATCCTATCCCTTTTATCGAGGTAAGCAAATATGGATTTTCTTTGATCCTGGCTATGAGATTTTCTACCTCTCCAAAAGCTTGATAAATTTTATTGATCAGGTTACTTGTTACTCCAAATTGTGCGAGGAAACTTCCCAGTTCTCGAAGGTGTTTAAATTTATTCCAAGACATTACTATTTGTGTGAGTTTTTTCTCTTTTATCCCTTTAAATTCCAAAAGTTTCGCAGGGGTATTATCAAGAATATCGCAAAGCTCATCTTCGGTGTATTTTTTGGTGAGTTCTCTAGCAAGTTTTTGAGTGATACCTTTAACGATTTTTGTTAAAAAGAAAAATATCTCTGCTTCTTTGAGTTCAAGTGAGGTAAAAACAAACTGTACACCATATTTTTTATGAGTATTCCAAACCCCTGTGATGATGATCTCCTCACCCACAAGTTTTTGTAAATCTGTATCAAAATACTGACCACAAATCTTTTGATCATTTTCTAAAACAGCTATATAATAATGATTTTCTTCATTGTAAAATAATACTTTTTTAAGAGTTCCACTGAGTTTAAAAGACTCATTAGTATCCATCATCAAACTTTTTGTTTTTATGTTTATCTTTTTTGTAGCGGTTGTTATTTTTGAGTTTTGCTAATAGATTTGCTTGTTTGAGTATGGAAGCTTTTTCATCTTCAAAGTTATTTGGTTTTGTTTCCCACTCATCTTCATCGTTTTTCACATCATTGTCGATACACTGTATGATATGAAGAGCAAGGTTTCTTACAGCTAGTGGATATTCGCTGTAAAGGTCACATGTTTTTGTTTTTTGTAACTCATCAAATGCTTTGATAGTTGCTTTTTTAAAAAGCTCTTTATCAAAATTGTCATACTTCAATAAAGAGATCGCTTTTGTAACAAATTTTTCTAATACTCTTATATATCTAAGCCGTATTGTTTTTTCATTTACTTCTTTTTGCATCTAGTTTTTATGTTCTATAGTCAGCATTGATTTTAACATACTCATATCCTAGATCACAACCCCATGCTGTAAAAGATGATTTGCCAACACCTAGATCACAAATGATTTTAAACGCTTTGTTTTGTAAAACTTTTCCAGCTTTTTCTTCTATTTCTGCAGTAAAACAAAACTCACCTTTATTATAAACAATAACATCATTGTACG
>JBASAI010000189.1:0-11137 GCA_049650525.1 Arcobacteraceae bacterium | reverse complement strand
CTGATTGATTCATTTTATTGAGATTAAATACATTCATAGCACCTAAATACGATGGAGACTCTACGGTTATATTTTCTGCATAATAAAATCTTGATATAATATCCAGAGCTTGTTGAGAGCCTGAAGTTATCATTATATTTGAGGGTTGTGTAGGAAATCCATCATCAGTATAGATCTTAGCAATTTTTTCTTTTAATCCATCTATACCCGTTGATTTTGTATATTGTAAATTGTTTTTATCTTCAAAAACTCGTACTGCTGATGCTTGTAATTGTTTATTTGGAAAGAGTCTTTCATCTGGTAAACCACCAGCAAATGAGATCGTTTTATTTGTTGTATGCTCTAAGATTTCTCTTATAAATGATCGTTTCATCATTGTTCCTTTTTTATTTGTAGTATCATAGCACTAAGATTTTTTTTACTCTTCACATTTTTTGCGTACATAGTTATCTATTTTTGCTATATTTATACCCTTTTTTTGTTATAATTAGCAAATAAAGGCTTAAAATGCACAAAAAAAGTACCAATCTTCACCACAGTACACTAGCAAATAATATGATGACTTATATCTATAAAAATATCGATACCGATATAAACATCGATGAACTTTGTGTTGAATATAAAATAAGCAAATACCATTTTCATCGTATATTTAAAGAGCAGATGGGCACAAATATTTATGAAACAATAAAATCTATACGATTACAAAAAGCATCCAATCTTTTAGTTACAAATAAGTACTCAACCATTACAGAAGTAGCTTCAATGTGTGGGTATAGCTCTCAAACTTCATTTATAAGAGCTTTTAAAAATCGATTTGATCAAACACCAAAATTATGGAGAAATGGTGGATACAAAAATTACTCCAATAAGATACTAGACAGTTCACAAAGTGCTTCACTCTCAGATGCAAACTTCTCCTATCTTGAGCCAAAAATCATTAAAACCCAAAGAAAAAAAGCATACTATATACGACAAAAAGGATATAACGAAAAAGCTGCTCAAACATGGCAAAAGCTTATGGCTTGGGTATATACAAATGATATAGAAAAATATGAACAGATAGCTCTGTATCATGACAATCCTATTATTACTCCACTTGAAGATTGTTATTATGTCGCTTGTATTGCACTTGATGAAGATAAAATACTCACAAATACAAATCTTCCTTCATTTTATATTGAAAAAATGTTATGTGCTGTGTTTGAAGTGGAAGGAAAATTTGGAGATATTTTAAAATTGATTCAATGGGTATATCATCATTGGTTACCAAAAAGTGGATTTGAGACAACTACTTTCCCATCCTATAGTATTTTTGAAAAGAATCATTTTTTAAATGAAGATGGACAGTTCAAAATCAAATACTTTGTACCTGTAAATTATCTATAGATAATTTTTTAATATAAAAAAAGAGGAAAGCGTAACGCTCTCCTCTTGTATATAACTATGAAAGTTTCCGAGTATTTTTATACTTTGTCTTTTGTCAATTTTGCCTTAATAGACATAACTATATAAAAACATAAGGGAATAAAAACCACCCCAATAATCATAGCAGCAGTCATACCACCAACAACAGTTGTACCAATAATATGTCTACTTGCACTTCCTGCACCACTACTTAAAGCAAGTGGTAAAGTACCTGCAATAAATGCCAATGATGTCATAACAATAGGTCTAAATCTCAATTTTGCTGCTTCAATAGTTGCATCGAGTAAATTCATACCAGAATTGAGTTTTTCCATCGCAAACTCTACAATCAAAATAGCATTTTTCGCACTCAGTCCCACCAGGGTTATCAGCCCAACTTGGAAGTATACATCTGATTCTAGTCCACGGAAATAAACAGCCATGGCAGCTCCAAATATCGCAACTGGAATCGAAATAATTACAGCCATTGGGATGCTCCAGCTTTCATACAATGCAGCAAGAATCAAAAATACAAATATCGCAGCATAAACAACTGTCAAATCTGTTTCATTTTCAAGCTTCTTCTCTTGATAAGTTGTACCAGCCCACGCTATTGTATAGCCTTCTGGTAGAATAGAAGTTGCGATCTCTTCAATAGCTCGTGTAGCATCACTAGAAGCAAATCCCATACTAGGACTTCCTGTTACTTTTGCTGCATTAAACATATTAAATCTTTGAATAACACTTGCATCAACTTTTCTCTCAAGATGTGTAAGCTCACTGATTGGTATAAGATTATCTCCAGTATCAGATTTTACAAAAGTATTTTTGAACTGCTCTTGTGTTGCTCGATACTCTGCATGTGATTGAATATTTACATGATATGTTCGTCCATAGAGATTAAAATCATTTACATATTTTTGTCCATAAGTTTGTTGGATAGTTTGAAAAATACTACTTACAGATACATTCATCGATTTTGCTTTATCTCTATCAACTGTCAAGAAATACTGTGGAATGTTTGTATTTAATGTTGTTCTCATACCAGTAAGTCTTGGGTCTACTGATGCTTTCGCAATAATAGATTCTACATAAGTATTCAATATAGCAAGCTCTCCACCTGTTCTATCTTGAATCCACATCTCAAATCCACCTGTTGTACTCATCCCTCTGATTGGAGGAGGATTTACAGCAAGTACCATAGCATCTTTAGTGTTTGCAGAAAATTCTTTCATCAATTGACCAGCAACTGCTTGTGCACTTTGAGAAGCCAACGGTCTCTCATCCCATGGTTTTAACATAGCGAACATTAAAGCTGCATCTGTTTTATAAGCAAATGTTGAGATATCAAGTCCTGTAATATTACCAGTTGCTTCTACATTTGGATTTGCTAATAATTGTTTTTCTATCTCAGAAGTGATTTTTTGTGATTCTCCTAAAGAAGTTGCTGGCATCATAAAAGCAAATACCATTAACGAACCTTTATCCTCATTTGGAACCAATCCATTTGGAGTAGCTTGCATAATAGAATAAGTAGAATAGATTAAAATCGCAAATAACCCTAATGATAAAAACCATAATCGAATTGCTCTTCTTGTAAGTTTTATAAAAACAGTAGTTAACCAATCAAAAAATTCATTAAATTTTCGTACAGGATAAAAAGGCTCTGGCTCCTCTTTTTTCAGAAAAACTGCACATAATGCAGGTGTTAAAGTAAGTGCAACAAAACCAGAAATAACAACAGCCATAACAATAGTAATCGCAAACTGTTTGTACATCACCCCTGTAAATCCACCGCTAAGTGCTGCTGGAATAAATACAGCAGAAAGTACCAAAATAATAGCAACTAAAGGAGTTGTAAGTTCGTGCATCGCTTCAATAGTTGCTTCTTTTACACTTAACGCTTTTGTTCGTAAGTTTCTCTCAACATTTTCAATAACAATGATCGCATCATCAACAACAAGCCCAATCGCCAAAATCATACCAAAAAGTGTGAGTAGATTGATAGAAAAACCAGCAATATACAATCCAGCAAATGTTCCAATAACAGATACAGGAATCGCTAAAATAGGGATAATAGTTGCTCTAAAGTTTCCTAAAAATAAGTAGATTAAAATAGTAACAAAGATAATAGCTTCTAGAAATGTTTTTAGAACCTCTTTTATTGATTGTTCTACAAATAGTGTAGCATCATATGGAACATTATATTCTATATCTTCTGGAAACTTCTTTGCAATCTCTTGCATAGTTTTATCAAGTTCTGCTGAAACTTCAAGTGCATTTGCTCCAGGTGCTAAGAAAATACCTACAGGAATCATAGGGTTTTCTGTGTAACTAGCAGCTGTATAAATATTATCCGTTCCTAGTTTTACTTCAGCAATATCACTTAATCTTAAAGTAGAACCATCATCATTTGAACGAATAATAATATTGTTAAATGCCTCAACATTCTTTAGTCGTCCTTCTGTTGTAATCGTATAAGTAAAAGGAGTGATCTCTTTCATTGGCTCAGCACCAACTCGACCTGTTGAGTACTGATTGTTTTGGCTACTAATTGCTGCATCAATATCTGCAGGAACCAATCCATAAAAAGACAACTTAGCAGGATCTATCCAAATACGAATAGCATAATCTTTCGCACCAAATACTGTAGCTTCACCAATCCCTTTAATTCTTTTAAGATCATCGATAACATTTATACTAATATAATTTGAGATAAATGTTGTATCACTTTTTTGATTTTTTGATGTAAAAGCTAGAACTTTTAACATATCAGGTGATCGCTCTTGTACGCTTACACCTTGTCTTTGTACTTCAGATGGAAGTGATGAGAGTGCTAGTTGTACTCTGTTATTTACATCAACTTTTGCCTGATCTACATCTGTTCCTACTTCAAATACTACACTTAAACTAATTGTTCCACTAGGACTGGCAGTAGATGTGATATACATCATATCATCCACACCATTAATAGCATTTTCCAATACAGTAGCAACAGTATCAGAGATAGTTTTAGCATCAGCACCTGGATATACGGCTGATACATTTATTTGAGGAGGTGTAACGCCTGGATACTCTTTTATAGGGAGTAACTTTACAGCGATTAGACCTGCTAGTATGATTAAAATAGATAATACTGTAGCAAATATTGGTCTATTTATAAAAAATTTTGAAAACATCTATTTCCTTTTTATTGGTTGATTATTTTATCAACTTGTACTGGTTGACCTGGTTTTACTCTAAAGAAATTGTTTACAATAACTCTATCTCCACTTTGTAACGGTCCACCTGCAGACACATAATTATTTCCTGATTCTTTTCCTATTTTCACAGGTTTTACAGAAGCCACTCCATCTTTTTCTACAAATACAATTGTTCCCATAGGATTTTGTAACAATGCTTTTTGAGGGAAAGTGATCACATCTTTTTGTACGATTCCTGTAAGAGTCACTCGGATAAAATTACCGGGAACTAATGTTTGAATTGGATTATCTACTATTGCTCTCATTTTTACTGTTGAAGTTTTTTGATCAATAACTGCATCAATAAAATCAACCACACCAGTTTCTTGAGTAGTTTTTCCATTCAATGTAACAGAAACACCTATTTTATTATCTTTGGGCATAGACCATAGTCCACTTTGAATATTTTTAAAGTCACTTAAAGGCATAGAAAAATCGATAAAAACTTTATCATTTTGTACGATTCGTACCAATGCTGAATTTCCATCATTTTTTACAAGATTTCCAATATCCACTTTTTTTACACCAGCAATTCCTGAAATAGGTGCTTTTACATTTGTATATCCTAAATCGATTTGTGCTTGTGTCAGCTGTGCTTTTGCCATAGAAAGAGAAGCTAGAGCATTTTCATAAGTAGAAAGTGCTGTATCTCGACTCTCTACACTTACTGCTTTACTTTTGTAGAGTTTTTTAATTCTATCCCAGCTTCTTGTTGCATTGTTCAGTGTTGATCGAGCCATTTTTTCTGATGCAATAGCCGCATCAACTTTTGCCTGATAAATATCATCTTCTATTTTAAATAAAAGATCACCTTTGGAAACTTTATTTCCCTCTGTAAAAAGCTTTTCTTCAAGTACACCTTGAACTCGTGCATATACTTCTACATCTTGAAAAGATTTGATTTGTGCAGGATACTGTAAATTAATATTTAAATCAGCTGCCTTTTGCACGATATAAATATCTGCTTTTGGTGCGGGCATTTCGCTTGCTGTAGGAGCTCCTGCTCCTAATAAAAATGTAGGAACTGCAATAGCAGTAACTACAAAAACTGATACTTTTTTTGTTAATTTTCTCATTTAATAAACTCCTCTAAAGTTTTACCATTGTAGTAAATAATATTCGCTTTTTTAATCTCTAAATCATACTGTGCAGTTTTTAGAGCACTTTGTGCATCAGATTGATTACTCAACGCTTCAAGATACGCAACATTGTCAACGATACCATTTTGAAATTTCGACTTGATGGCTTTATATGCACTTGTAGCTGCTTTGAGTCCAGCATTTGCAGAAGCAATTTTAAGTTTTCCTATATCATACGATCGTAAAGCTAGCCGTAAATCAACACTTGCTTTATTTTTTTCATATTCATACTCTGATTTCAATGCAAGATATCTTTGATATGAAGCTTGATATGCATTTTTTGTTTCTCCAAAACTAAAAATATTCCAAGTCATATTTAAAGCTGCTACATTTTGATTGTAGTCATTAGATGTACCGATAGAAGATGAATCATAATTTAAATTGTAGTTGGTATAAGTATCAGAAATCGTTAAAGTTGGATAGTATCCACTTTTTTTAGAATTTGCAGTTGATAAAAGTGCTTGCATATTATATTCAAGTGCTTGTATATCAGATCGTAACCCCTGCTCTTTTGTGATAAACTCTTTTATAGTTGAACCCTCATTAATATCTACAGATTTACCTACCGTATATTCAAGGTTATGTAGAATAGTTTGTATATTGAGTTCTATCTCATGCAACATTACATTTGCACTTTCTACTTTAGATGTGATGAGTTGTACTTCATCTGGTGTAGTTGTTCCCACATCCAAAAATCTTTCAAGTCTTACTTCTTGGGCTCTTAATTGCTCTATCTCTTTACTTTTTGCTTCTTTTTGAGAAACGAGTGAAAGATAGGTATAATAATAATTTACAACCTGTAAGGCAATTCTATTTTTATGATCTGCTAATGATTCCGTCGCACTATTAATAGAGTGTTCATAAGTATTATAGATATCACCTCTAGCACCTCCATCATAAATAGTGTAACTTAATTTTCCATACATTGTTGTACTATTATCAGGTACACCGCTTGTTTCATTATTTGTTAGTTGATAATTTGCACCGATACTAAGACTTGGTAAATAGCCACCTTTTACACTGTCATATTCAGCTTTTGTAGCATTGAGTACTTTTTGTGATGCATCAATCATTTTGTTATTTTTTGATAATTCTACCAATTCACTCAAGTTTTCACCCAAAAGTGTAAACGGAATCATCATCATTAATGCAAAATTCTTTTTCATTGTAATCCTTTGTTTATCTTACCGGAAAGATAACATTGTTTTACTTAAATATGTCTTGCTAGAAAGATATAGTTTTTAATCTATTATTTGTTATAATTGTCTTATGAAAAGAATACAATTAGATAATTATTTTACAAATATTTTTAAAAATGAGAAAGAGGTCCTTGCGTTAGGGCTTCCTATAAGTGTGTTGTACAAGCATATTTTTCACCATAATAATAATTTATTGCAATCTAAATATGATCTTAATCATTCAGAATTAGATGTACTAGGAGCTCTTTGTTTTAGTGGAAAAATATTAAGCCCTACTCAACTTTCAGAATCAACTATATTCTCTTCAGGTGGTATGACAAAAGTTCTTAAAAAACTTCAAGATAAAGAACTCATTACAAGAGTACCTTCTGAAAAAGATAAAAGAAGTATGCTTGTAAAAATAGAAGTCAAAGGTGAAGAGTTAGTAGAAAACTGTTTGATAGATATTGCAAAATTTGAAGATACGATATTTGATGTTTTAGATGATGAAGAAAAAAAAGTTTTAAAAAAAGTTTTTCATAAAATGGTTTATAGTTTATTGGATTAAAAGCTGTATATGATTATTGTGTTATAATAATATAAAATTTAAATAAAGTAGAAAAAAATGATAGAAAAAATTCATATACAAAACTTCAAATCTATTTATGATTTAAAAATAGATGTAGGGAGAGTAAATCTTATTATTGGTGAAAATGGAAGTGGTAAAAGTAATTTACTTGAAGCTTTAGTTTTTGTTTCTGCAACTAAATCGAGCAAGGTTGATAACGGAGTTTTATCTGCTTGTGGATTACGAGTCCCCAAACCAAGTTTAATGAGAAGTTCGTTTGAAACTAATAATAAAGATATTTTAATAGAGATTACATTTAACGGTGAAAGTATTAGCTCTTCTTTTTACAATGATAATAAAGAGTACTCTAATTGGATGTTGGATGAGAGAATATTGAATCATAGTAATGATAATATAGTCGATACATTAAATGCGATGCTTGAAAGTAAACGATATAATGAAAAAAAATATTTAGAAAAACTAGCTGCATTAGATGATGATAAAATTACAGATATATTAAAAATATTAAGTAATATTCAAAATAATTCTAAACTTGAAAATTTTCTTATTTATTCTCCTGAGAATACAGCATTGAGAACTTTTGAAAAAGAAGGACAAATTTTACCATTAGGTATAAATGGTGAAGGACTTTTAAAACTTTTAAAAGTTGTAAATAATTATGAAGATACAAGTTATATAAATACTATTATAAAATCTTTACAACTTTTTGATTGGTTTGAAAATATAACTATTCCGGATAGCCTTTCTTCTGGTGAAGATAAAGTAATTATTAAGGATAAATACTTATATGAAGAGATAGACCAAAGAAGTACAAATGAAGGTTTTTTATTTATATTATTTTATATAACACTCATTGTGGCAAGAGAAACACCAAAAGCTTTTGCTATAGATAATGTAGATGCTTCATTAAATCCAAAGTTATGTACAAAACTTATGACAATTATCATAGATTTAGCTAAAAAATATGATAAACAGATATTTTTAACTACTCATAATCCTAGTATATTAGATGGTATTGATTTGTTTGATGATGAGCAAAGACTATTTGTTGTTTCTCGTTCAGATAAAGGACATACTAAAACAGAAAGAATAGAGCCACCTAAAGACACTACAAAAGAGGATTGGGAAGAACAAAATTATGGTTTGAAACTATCAGATATTTGGTTGTCAGGAGCAATTGGTGGTATTCCAAAAGGTTTTTAATGGAAAAGCTACTATTTTTACTTGTATGTGAAGGTCCGACTGATATTCTTACAATAAAAAATATCGCTAGAGAAATATCTCAAACAATTGATAAAGATATAGAAATCAGAGAATTATCGCCTCAAAGAGATGAAACAACACATCGTTATCCTCATCATGGTTGGAAAGAAGTTAGAAAGTGGTGTAAATTATATGGAAAATCTTTAAATGATAGCTCTAATTCATTAGAGTCATTTGCCGCAAGAACTAAAAATTGGAAAGCACTAGTATCTGTTTCAAATGCAAATGCCTTGATAATCCAAATAGATACAGACATAGTAGAATATATTGATGAAATAGAACCAAAATATAATGGATCAACAAAAAATGCAAAAAAAAGATTCCTTGATAAAGCTATATTACAATGGTTAGGTGAAGATACAATTCCAGAAAAAGCTTTTTTATTGAAATCTACATATTCAACTGAAACATGGCTTTTAGCAACTTTTGATAGATCTAATAGTGTATTTGATGATTTGGCTGATAGATTTGATTTTGAAGAGATTGAAGATATTAATTCTAGATTATTTGCACTTGGATTTGATAATTATACAGATGAAAATGGAAAACAAAAACTGAGTAAAGACTTATCTAAATATAATAACTATGCTCAAGAAATAGCTTCTAACATAGATAAAGTTCGTGAGGAATGTGATGAAGCAGAATTTTTATGCAATGAGTTTGAAAAAGACTTTTCATAAAATGGTTTATAGCTTGTTGGATTAAAACACTATTACATTTTGTTAAAGAATAGCTAGGCATCATCTGTGAGAAAATGAGATTAAAAAAAGCTAGTCAAAATTGACTAGCCTTTTTTATTTATAGATATCTTAATGAGATTAAAAATTAATCGTTTAAAAGATTTCGATAAAGCTCTCTATATTTTGTATCTTTTTCATCTCTAGCTTTCATAGCTGTTCGTGGATGTTCGTTGAGTTGACCTGTAAGCATATATGGAATTGAGTATCCCCAATCAAGTTCTTTTTCTAAAGGAACGATAAACTCTTCGATGAATTTTAATACTGGCATCATTTTATATTTTGGATTTTTTAAAAATCCTATTAAAAGTTCCATTGGACAGTTTCCAGCACCTCTTCCAAGACCTGAAATAGTCACATCTAAATAACTTGCTCCGTAAGTCATCGCTTCAATTGTGTTTGCGTATGCAAGTTGGAGGTTATTGTGTGCGTGAATACCGATCTGTTTTCCCGATGCTTCTGCAACTTTGAGATATTTTCCTGTTAGCTTATTGATCTGTTCTGGGTAAAATGAACCAAAACTATCAGCTATATAGATAACATCAACAGGTGTTTTACTCAAAGTATCGAGTACTTCGTTTAGCTCATCATCAAATGATTTTGAAATTGCCATAATATTTACAGTCGTTTCATACCCTTTTGCATGAGCTTCGTTGATAAGTTCAATTGCAGCTGGAATTTGGTGAATATATGTAGCGATTCGTATCATATCTACAACTGATTCACTTTTTGGAAGTAGTTCAGAAGGTACTGTTCGACCGATATCTGACATCACAGCGATTTTCATATCTGTATCATTATTACCAACAATACTTCTGATATCTTCCTCTTTACAAAAATTCCATTTCCCAAACTCATCTGTACTTTGAAGTGTCGGTGAGTTATTTTTTCCTATTTCCATATAGTCAATACCAGCTTGCACACAAGTATCATAGTGTGCTTGTACAAACTCATCTGTAAAGTAAAAATCGTTTACCAATCCACCATCTCGTATCGTACAGTCAAAAACTTTGATGTCTTCTCTTACTGTTAGTATTGAACCTTTTTTCTCAATCATAATTAAATCTTCTTCTCTTTTTTAATAATTTTTTATATGATATCTTAATGAAACTCAATTCATCTTTAAGATAAGCTAAATATGAAACATTATTTAAATTTAATACGATTATGCTATGATTTTTCGATATTAAAATAAGGGATATTGATGCATCACAGGTTTGTACTTTAGTTTATGTTAATCATAAATACTCTTACCCCCATATTTCTCTTGATATTATTGGGATACTTTTTCAAACATCTAAAATTTCCAGATGAAGATTTCTGGAAACATTTAGACAAATTTAACTATTTTGTACTGTTTCCTGCTTTATTGGTTTATAAACTCTCCACTGCAGATATACATGACATCATAAGTTTTGATTTTATTATCGTTGCAGCTCTTGCACTTTTTGTAGTTTCAGTCCTTATAATGGTACTCAATAAAATTATGAAGTTTGAAAATAGTTCATTTACCTCTATTTATCAAGGTGCTGTTCGATTTAATACTTATGTATTTTTAGCCCTTACAAATGCACTTTTAAGC
>JBASAI010000188.1:0-2132 GCA_049650525.1 Arcobacteraceae bacterium | reverse complement strand
CTATATATCCCCTCTAAAAATATCTCTCGTATATACTTTTGATTTTACATCTGCCAAAATATCATCCATTCTATTTGCTACTATCACATCAGATAATGATTTAAATTTGTCTAAATCTTTTAAAACTCTCAAATTTTCAAAACTATCTTCTTTCATTACAGGTTCATAAATAATCACTTCTATATCTTTTGCTTGTAATTTTTCTATGATACCTTGTACAGCAGAGCTTCTAAAATTATCAGAACCTGATTTCATAATAAGTCTATATATTCCAACTATTTGGGGGTGGGAGATTATGATTTGATTTGTTATAAACTCTTTTCGTGTTTCATTCGAATCTACTATGGCACCTATAATATCATTGGGTACTTCCAAAAAATTTGCTCGGAGCTGTTTAGTATCTTTAGGAAAACAATATCCACCATATCCAAAACTAGGATTATTATAGTGTGTTCCGATTCGAGGATCTAACCCAACACCATCTATGATATCTTTTGTATTGAGTTGAAACTTTTCAGTATAAGAATCAAGCTCATTAAAATATGCTACTCTCATAGCAAGATAAGTATTTGAAAAAAGTTTTATTGCTTCTGCCTCTGTTGAGTCTGTATATAATACAGATACATTTTTTTTGATTGCCCCTCGCTCAAGGAGACCTGCAAATACCATAGCGCGATCAGACTTTTCCCCTACAATGATTCTACTAGGATAAAGATTATCGTGTAGAGCATTCCCTTCTCGTAAAAATTCTGGTGAAAAGATGATATTATTTGTATTGAATTTTTTTCTTATTTTTTTAGTATATCCTACAGGTATAGTAGACTTTATCACCATAGTTGTATTTGGATTAATCTCTAATACATCTGAGATAACATATTCGATCGATTTTGTGTTAAAATAATTTGTATTTTCATCATAATCTGTAGGAGTTGAAATGATAACAAAATCTGCATTTTCATAAGCATCTTTTTTATCAAGTGTAGCTCGAAAATTTAATTCAGATTTTTTAAGATACTCACTTATATCTTTATCTTCTATAGGGGAAATTCTATTTTGAAGCATCTCTACTTTCTCTTTTACTATATCAAGTGCTACGACTTCATTGTGTTGAGCCAAAAGTATTCCGTTTGATAAGCCAACATATCCTGTACCTGCTATTGCTATTTTCATCTAATTCCCTCTATATTTTAATTTGTATAGTAACATATCTTTACTTCATATATTTTTTCAAAAGATACTCTTGAACTACTAAAGTAGCTTTGTAATACTCGAAAATTTCATTATTCTGATCCACATTAGTATAAACACCCTCTTTTGCAACAACTATTTGAGATCCATTGAATCCTGTAAATTGAGAATTTTTAGTAAATAAATCATTTCCTATTGCATAATAACTTGTGTTATTTAGTGTTAAATTATAAAGAGTAGGAAATATATCTTTATGGGAAGCATAGATTGTTGTATCTAAGTATGGTATTTTTTTCTTTATTTCATTTGGAATAAAAAATAAGCAAGGGATATTTTTAGAGTTAAAAATTTTATTATTTGGATAACTCATAATTCCATCAAGAGTATTGTTATCTGCTGTTACTACGACTATTGTATTGTCTTTTAATTTGCTATTTTTTATTTTATTTAAAAATAATCCGACTTGATCTATCGCATACTGATATGAGTACATTCTTTGTTCTATAAGTTTCATATCTCCATTTAGATATTTTTTTAGTTCATCCGAAAATGTTAACTCTTTTTCAGAGTACTGTCTAGGAACATTATATGGTGGATGATTATTTGTAGTTAGTGCAAATATAAACTGAGGCGTTTCAGAAGTCAATAATTTTTGTTCTACATGCTCAAATAAAAACTCATCATATATCCCCCAAGGATGAAAATAATCTATGTTATCATCATTTTCTTTTTTCACAGTATTGTATATGTTAATTTTTCCTTCTACATTATCATAATCTTGTGCTTTTACAAATGAGCCTATATCTCTCCAGCTAAGATCTCCTCCATAAATAAAACTTGTCTCATACCCTTTTTTATTATATAAAAAAGCAGGGGTATATTCAAATTTTGTTCTATTATTTGTTGATTGTGAAAATGAAAAACTATTTGGACGATGTGTATTG
>JBASAI010000187.1:0-6475 GCA_049650525.1 Arcobacteraceae bacterium | reverse complement strand
GTACATTAAGCACCATCTTATAAAGATATGATTATAATTCTCAAAATCAGATATATCAAAGGAAACTAATGAAAAGTATGTTAAAAGCATTTTCTATCGTAGTTTTATTTCAAACATTATTGTTTAGTAATCAAATAGATCAGTCTATAGATACAATAGAAAAAACAAATGTGAAGTTAAATAGCGTTCAGCAGAAAATAGACAAAGAAGATGAAGTAAAAAATGTGCTTCTCGAAGAGTATAAGTATACAAACAAAGAGTTGCAAAATACCATCAAATACAATGCTCAACTAACAGAACTGATCAACTCTCAAAATGCAGAGTTAAAAGATATAGATAGACAGCTTGTAGAGATCGAACAAACGCATAAAAATATCTATCCACTTATGGCAGATATGATCACTAGTTTACAAAAACTTATCGTTGCAGATACTCCATTTTTACTTGAAGAGCGAACAAAAAGAGTGGAAAGATTAGAAAAAAATCTTAATCGTGCAGATATCAAAACAGCAGAAAAATTTAGAATCATTTTAGAAGCATTTAAAATAGAATATGATTACGCAAATTCAATCGAAGCATACGAATCAGAAATCGAAGGAAAAACATATAATATGCTTCGTATTGGACGAGCTGGATTGTACTATCAAAGTTTGGATTTTAAAAGCTATGGATATTGGGATAATACAAATAAAAAATGGCTAGAAGTAACAGATGGAACGGCTCAGTCAAATATCAGAACAGCTGTAAAAATAGCAAAAAAACAACAAAATGTTGAACTATTAGAATTGCCATTTTTAACAGTGAAGGGAAACTAAAATGATAAAAATTTTACTAGCATTCATATTTATCACAAATCAGCTTTTTGCTCTTGATTTACAAAATCTTTTATCAGAGATTCAACAAGAATCAAAACAAGAGATGGCACAAGAAAATAAAAGACTTCAAGATTTTATTAACGATAAAAATAAACAACAACAGATATTAAATAATACAAAAGCATTATTAAAAAAAGAAAATGCAAGAACAGAACGACTTAAAAATACAATTGATCAAAATGAAAAAATACTGATCAAACAAGAAACACTTTTAAATACAAAAGTGGGAGACTTAGGTGAGATGTTTGGAAGTGTTCGACAAATCTCGGCTGACTTTTTGACAAACTACCAAAGCTCACTTAGTGCTTCACAAAGTCCAGAGAAAAAAGAGATATTTGAAGAGTTGTCGCATACTAAAAAACTTCCAAATACAGATGAATTAAGAGTATTTTGGCACACTATGCTTGATGAGATTATCAAAAGTGGAGAGATCGCCCAATATAAAGCGGCCGTTGTTTTAAATGATGGTGTGAAAAGTACACAAATAGTAACTAAAGTAGGTCAATTTGCAGCCGTATCTCAAGGAAAATATTTCCAATATGATAGCGATGTAGATGCACTTGTGGAGCTTTCAACGCAACCATCTAGTAGTATTCAAAATACAGCAAAAGATTTTGAAAACACACAAGGGGAACTTAAAAATATCGTAATTGATCCTACAAAAGGATCACTTTTATCACTACTCAATATGAAACCGACAATGATGGATAGAGTACATCAAGGTGGTGTGATTGGATATATTATTATTGCGTTAGGTCTTTTGGGACTTTTATTTGCTTTTTATAAAATAGTATTATTAAGTATGCAAAATAAAATGATAGCAACACAGATGAAAAATCTTAATAATCCTTCAGAAAACAATGCATTAGGAAAAATAGCAAAAGTATTTGATGCCAATAAAGGGCAACCTTTAAATGATCTTGAGATCACTATGAATGAAGCTATTTTAAAAGAGGTAAATGTGATCAAAAGTGGTGAAAGCTTTATTAAGCTTTTAGCAGCTGTTACACCGTTACTAGGACTTTTAGGAACAGTAACAGGGATGATCGCAACTTTCCAAGCGATCACACTCTTTGGGACAGGTGATCCAAAGCTTATGGCAGGGGGAATCTCAACAGCGCTTATGACAACAGTTTTAGGTCTTGTTGCTGCTATTCCATTGCTTTTTGCATATACATATCTTGCATCAACATCAAATAAAATAGTATCGATACTTGAAGAACAAAGTATTGGTATGTTGGCAAAGAATTTGAAATAGATGTTTGATATTTATATAGATGAACTGTTGCACTTCTTTGATAGAGGTGGAGATGTACTGTATGTTGTATTTATTATCGCATTCTTTTTATGGGGATTTTTAATAGATAGATTTATATATTTGTACTTTTCTTTTAAACAGTATAAAAAGAAAGTTTTAAAAAATATAGAAAACAATACATATGATAAGAAGTTCACAGAAGAGATACATACTTATTTAGTTGAAGATATGCGGCTAAAACTGAGTGAGGGTTTGGACTTTATCAAAACACTTATTATCGTTTGTCCATTAGTGGGGCTTTTAGGAACTGTAACAGGAATGATAGAAGTTTTTGATGTGATGGCAATCATAGGAAATGGTGATGTAAAATCGATGGCAAATGGTGTATCAATGGCGACTATTCCAACAATGGCTGGAATGGTGATTGCTTTGAGTGGTATATTATTTGAAAAGAAATTAGAGACAAGTATCAATTATCAAGTAGATAAATTTGACTTAGAAATCTCAAAGGTTATATAGATGAAAAGATTTAGAAACAGAAAAACAAAAGAAGAAACAGAGATAAATCTAACTCCGATGCTTGATGTTGTATTTATTATGCTTATATTTTTCATTGTGACTACCTCTTTTGTAAAAGAAGCAGGAGTGCAAGTAAATCGTCCAAGTGCAACAACTGCCGAGCAAAAAGGAAAAGCAAACATCATCGTGGCTATTCGAAGTAATGATGAGATCTGGATCGATAAAAGAATAGTGGATTTACGAGCAGTTCGAGCAAATATAGAAAAACTCAAATCATTGAACTCTCAAAATAGTATCGTAATTCAGTCAGATAAAGAAGCAAAAACAGATACACTTATCAAAGTGATGGATCAAATACGACTTGCTGGTATTCATGAGATCTCTATCTCGGCTCTAAAGAACTAACTATGAGACTTTTGATTTCATTTAGTTTGGCTATCGTTGTGAGTTTTGCTATTTTTATCGGTATGGAGAAGATGACGAGCTCTAAAGGTATGAAAACTCTTGAGAGAGATGATATTCCTCAACTTGTATATTTAAGAGATACAAAAGATTCTGATGTAAATGAGAAAAAAAGAGTAAAACCCAAAAAACCAGAGATACAAAAGCCCAAAAAACTTGATCTTAAAGAGCCTAAAATGAAAACAAAGGTTGAAAAAAATGTAAAAATTCAGCCTATGATCACACCAAATATTGATTTGTCTTCTATCTCTTCACTTTCAGGAGCTCAGATAAATGCAAGTATTGGACTTATTGATGCAAATACTTTGATGACTTTAAGCAAATCGTATCCAAAATATCCAAGACGAGCAAAGCTCAGTAGAAAAGAGGGATTTGTAGAGTTGCAGTTCGATATAGATGCAAATGGAAATGTTCATAATCCAGTTGTGCTACAATCAAATCCAGAAGGACTTTTTGAGCAATCATCACTTCGCGCTATAAAACGATGGCGATTTAAACCAAAAAAAGGTGCAGACCCTGAAAGTTTAATGGCGGCTACGATTACATTTAATTATAGGTTGGCAAAATGAGAAAACTAATAATCATAGCATTGTTCCTCAATACAATGTTGTATGCAAATCAAGTAATGTCTCCAAAAAGTTATAACATTTTAATGGAAGCTCAAAAACATATCGAAGAAAATAAGATAAAAGAAGCACAAGTGCTTTTAAATCAACTTTTAGAAGAAGACAATGACTATGCAAAATCGTATGCATATCAGTATCTTGCAAATATCTCTTTACAAGAGGGTGACTATGAGATAACAAAGAAATATTATGCGATTATAGTAAAACTCAATGCATTAGAAAAAGATAGAATTGATGAGATTAAGCTTTCTTTATCCAAAATCTATCTCTCTTTAGATGAGTTTGATAAAAGTATACAGCTTTCATCTGAGCTTTTAAAAGACTCTAAAGTAGAGAAAAAAGATATCTACGAAACATTTATTTTTGCTTATTATTATACACAAAAATTCAAAAAGTCTATTGAGTTTGCTCATAAGTTTAATACACTTGAAACAGAAAAAAAAGAAAATATTTATCAGATTTTATACTCATCATATATAGAACTCAAAGAGTATAAAAATGCTATCGTGACACTCGAAGTGATGACAAGACAATGGTACAATAAAGAGAACTATTGGCTTCAACTGGCATCTTTATATCAAGAAACACAAGCGTACAAAAAAGCACTTGCAACTATCGAGCTTAGTTACAAAAAAGATGTGCTTGATCCTAAAAAACATACACGATTTTATGTCAATCTTTTGTTTCAAAATGAACTGTACCAAAAATCATCACTAGTACTTGAAAATGCATTGAAAAAAGGCTATATTAAAGAAGATAAAAAAATGTTTGAGATGCTCATCTCTAGCTATGTAAATGCAAAAGAGTTTGAAAAAGCGATAGAGAAGATCAAACATTCTAAATTTCAAAAGAAGATGAAATACAAAGAGATATTAGCAAATTTATATTATGCAAAACACGATTATAAATCGACAATCAAAGTACTTACTCAAGAAAATAAACATAAACACAAACATAAGAAAAAAAGAGAAAAACTCAATCCTGATATGCATATACTTTTAGCTTTGAGTTACTATGAACTTGAAAATATAGAACAAACAAAAGTGCATTTACAAAAAGCATATCATACAAAAAAGAAAAAAAGAGCTATACAATTAGCAGAAGCTTTACGAATAGATCTTAAATAAAATAGATTTTAAACAATAGGCAGAGTTATCACAAATTCTGCTCCATTGTAACTCTTGTCATTGTGTCTGTAGTGAACATTATTTGAAGTTATGGTTCCATTCATTCCATCTACAATAAGCTTATATGTCATACTCAATCCCAATCCTGTCCCTTGCTTCTTGTGTTTTGTTGTAAAGTATGGCTCAAAGATTTTTTCTTGTAATAGCTTCGGAATGCCACCTGCATTATCAACTATCTTTATAACAATATTATTACTTATCCGTTGTGTTGTGATAAAAATATATTTTTTCTTTAGTGCCAGTTCATCGAGTGCGTCTTTTGCATTATTTACAATATTTATGATACATTGAGTAAGTTCATTTTGGTAGCCATTTATTTTAAGATCATCTTTCATATCTAGTACAATGGAAATATCACTACTTTTTAATGATCCTTCAAGAAGTTGTAGACTACTATCGATCAGATCAGTTACAGAAAAGATATTTTTAATCCTATCTCCTTTGATAAAGTTTCTAAAATCATCGATAGTTTTTGATAAATATTGAGCGTTGTTATTGATGGCATCGCATGTTTTATTTATTGTTTCATCGTTTAGAAGATTGTATTCATTTTGTATTTTCATACCTGTTGCACCTGTTGAAATCACTGATAAAGGCTGTCTCCATTGGTGTGCAATATTTCCTATCATTTCACCCATTGCTGCTAGTTTTGATTGTTCTAGGAGTGCTTTATTTTGTAGTTTCACCTCTGTAATATCTTGTGCTGAGATGAACATAAGCTGGTCTTTGACTTCTGAGTTTGCTGACCATGCAAGTGTTCGGTATGATCCATCACAATGTCTATATCGATTTTCAAAATAGTGAACAACTTCTCCCTCGGAGAGTTTTTGCATCACTTCTCTTGTTTTATCCATATCTTCAGGATGAAGATATTCTAAGAAACTTTTTCCTATCATATCTTCTGCTTCATACCCAAACATTTTTTTTACAGCACTATTGAGCTCAATAATTTTTCCTTGAAAGTCACCAATAATGAGAAGATTTATAGATTGTTCAAAAAATTTATTTGCTTTATTGGTCATTTCATCTCGCTGCTTAGTCAAGATATTTTGTTCTGTAATATCTAAAATTACCCCAATAAGTCCAATAATATTATTATTTTCATCTTCTATACTGGCTTTATTGAAAATGACATCGTGGATTTCACCATGACTGTCTTTTACTTGAGATTCAGACACTTGTTTACTTTTTCTTTTTAATAACTCTTGGTCTTTCTCATGATAAACTAAAGCAAGTTCTTTGGGATGGATATCAAAAACACTTTTCCCAATAATATCTTTTTCCAATAGATTGAAAAGATCTGAGAAAGCCTTATTTATTCCAGTGTAACAACCATTTGTATCTTTGTAAAATACAGGAATAGGAATTGCGTTTAAAAGAAAATGATCCACGAGATTACCTTTTTATTATATTTTGTACATTATAACACATAATAGTATTTAAACAAATTTAGAGTAAAATGATTTTGTTTATCAACTATATTGAAGGATTTTAAAATGAAAAAATTGTTTATTGCTATGATTATGATCATAGCTATTTCAAATTTAG
>JBASAI010000186.1:0-2677 GCA_049650525.1 Arcobacteraceae bacterium | reverse complement strand
GTCCTATATGATTCCATTTAACTAAAAATTTTTTTACATTTATTTGAAAATTTAGATAATTTAAAACTTTTCCCCAATCTTCTGTAGAACTCGGTTTTTCTCCATTTATTTTAATATTATTAACTATTGTCTTTTCATGTTTTTTACCAAAAGAAAATAAACCAAAAGCTTGTTTTCCACTTTTTAATAACATAAGTGCATCTTTTATATTATCAATATACAAATCAGTTGGATCAGCAATTTCAATTAGATTTCTTACATAAAAATCTCTTTCATTAACAATATCACTTAATGATTCATCAAGCTCTTCAAATAATTCATTTTCAAAAGACTTTTCTATCCATTTATTTGATTGTACAATATCTTGAGTTTCTAGTAATTCATTAATGTTTTTTTCTAATCCAATCAATACTTCACTTAGATTACTTATAGATTCTGTCATTACAGGAATATTTTCTAATTTTAATTTTTCGTTTATACTATTAAGGTTTTGCAAATCATTATGAATAGCAATTATTTGTGCTAACTCAGGTAGATCATCTTTTGTGTATAAATCAGTTTCGATATATTCGATTTTATCAACAATCTTTTGTCTTATCTCTTTTAATTTTTTTATATCATCATCATTAAATTGTGGATTATGTTTAGATTCAAAGCTAATATTATCTTCAATCCATCTATGTTTATCTTTATCTTTCATCACTTCTTTGGCTAAGTCCATAGCTGTTATATCAAGACTAGCTTCATTGATTTCTTTAGGCAGAGGTTGTATCTGTTTGTTACTCCAATCCCTAATTTCAGCTTCTAGAACACTTATCTCATTCTTTAATTTTTGAACTTCTTTTCCTAAAGAGTCTCTTTGAATTTTTAAAGAAGAAGAATCAGTTTGTGTTACTAAAGATTGAAGGATATTAATGGCTTGTTCTAATTGTTTATTACCTTGACTTTCATCTGTTAAAATACTTATAGCCAATTTTCGAATTTTTTCAGGTAATTGTTCTTGAACTACACTCAAAGCAGGTTCATGTTCAGAAGTAACTAGGATTTTTTTACCAGTTGCTAAATAATGACAAATAATATTAGCAATTGTATGTGTTTTACCAGTTCCGGGAGGACCTTGAACAACAACACCATTATTACAATTTAATTTTTTAATAATTTGTTCTTGAGCATTATTATAAGGTTTAGGAAAATATAATTGAGTATCTTCGCCATTAAAGCTCTTATTCGATGGTATAGAGGAAGTATTATTGTTAGAATTGTTGCTTATTATAGATTTATTCTCTGTTATTTTATCAGATTGTTTTGAAACAATCTTTGTCACTGGGGATTGGATTGTATTAACTTCTTTTTTGGTAATTAATATATCTTGAAAGTTTTTTATATCTTCTAAAAATTTTGTTGATTCTCTCGGTCTTAGATATACAACCCAAGTATCGGTAATCAATAATTCTGTACCAATTTTAGGTAAATTTCTATCATCTACATCTTTTAATATATCTGGGTAATAACTACCTTTTGAATCTATATGCGTTACTGCTTGTCTTAAAACCTCTTCATATGTTTCTTCTTCAAATGGTGAAAATAATATATCTTTACTTTCATCATAAAATTCTTTGACAAAACTAACAACATTATCTACTCCCTTATTTTCTAAATGAACAAATGGAGTTAATTGAACTTTTTGATCAATAATTCTTGGTGAAATTTCTATTGCACCTGTAGTATTATTGATACTAATATCTATTAGTTTTTCAATTAGAGGAAAATTCATTATATGAGATTGACAATCCCATCGAACCATACCCATACCCCATACTAATTCTACTTGCTCTTCATCTCCCCCATTATGGATGGTATTATGAATATTAAAAAATTGTTCATAAATTTTTATAGTTTCACGAATTGGCAGTTCTTTTTTTTGCCATGTATACCAGTCATCTAAAATATAATCTTCAATTTTTACTTTAATTTCGGGTAAATTGTCAATCCTGTAAATAACATCTTTTAGTTTTAACTCTTGTTGTTTTAATTTTAGAGGTTCGTTTACATCTTCAGCCTCTACTATTCCTCTAGCAATTTCTTCTTCAACTTCTTTAGGTGTTAATGTTTTAACTAAAGTTTCTCTTATTTCAGGTTTAGTATTAGGATCTTTACTTACAATAACCCATTCTTTTAATTCTTCTTCAATTATAGGTGGATCAGTTCTTTTTAATCTATCTATCTTTAACCAAATAGGATCACCATTTTCACTATTTGTTTGATTAGTATAAATACCTTTTTTATTTTTTAATGTATGTTCAAAAGCAGTAGGTTTTTTATATTCTTCTATTTTAAAAACTGTTCGTTGATTTAATTCACCAATTTTTTTCACATATTCTAAAAGATCATTAACGACTTGAAATTCTTTACTCATAATTATTTTTACCTAATATTCCTTATTTTATGTAAGTATTGGAATGCCCCAATATTATAGATATTAAATAATTTACTTAAAGCCTAAATATATTTAATAGAATTATTGTATCTTTTTTAAATTCATTTGGACTTATATCATATCCAAAACAACTATGTCTTCTTGTTGAATTATAAAATACTGGAATGGTAACTATAATACCCCAAGAAAAACAAACAACATTTTTAAAATATTAATTCCAAATAACAATATGATTTGATA
>JBASAI010000185.1:0-1945 GCA_049650525.1 Arcobacteraceae bacterium | reverse complement strand
GTGAAAGGGCAACGATAGGTATTTCCATCTCTCTTGCAAGAAGTTTGAGTCCACGACTTATCTCATCAACGGTAAGTCGTCTATCATTTCCACCTGTTCCACTCATAAGTTGAAGATAATCGACGATAACTATTTTGATATTGTTTTTCTCATTTTGAGCTATTTTTCTCACTCTTGCTCTTAGTTGATTTATGTTTACACTCCCACTATCATCTACAAAAAGTTTTTTATCACTAAGTGACTGAAACGCTGCTTCAACTTTTTTAGCTTGATCAGGATCGAGCTCCCCTTTTCTTACATTTTGCAAAGGTACTTCACTTTTCGCACTAATAAGCCGCATCATTAGCTGTGTTTCTGGCATCTCAAGGGAGAAAAATATAACTCCATCACCTTTTTCTAAATTTTGTAATGCAGTATTTAATACAAGTGCTGTTTTTCCCATAGCAGGTCTGGCAGCTATGATCACTAAATCCCCAGGATTAAATCCAGTCGTCTTTTTATCCAGTCCATAAAACCCTGTCGTTTGACCTGTAAGATAGCTCGTACCTTTTTCTTGCATCTTTTTGATATGTTCTCTTGTAGCATCTATAACTTCTGGCATATCTTTGAGATCACTACTTGCACTATCCATAGTTATTGCATAGAGATCATTTTGAACAGTATCTACAGCTTCTTGTGCTGATACATTTTCTTCTAGGGTGAGCTTTTTGATACTTGTGGCTAGTGAGGTAAGCTCTCTTTTAACAGCTCCATCTTTTATCTCTCGTACATACGCCATCGTATTTGATATAGGATTTGCTGAGAGTATTTCAATGAGGATACTATCACTTACCTCTTTACTATCAACTCTTTTTCGTATGAAGTCTTCATCTATAGGCATATCCGCATGATTGAGAGCTTCCATAGCAGTAAATACTTTTTGATGGGCAGGAAGATAAAAATCGCTAGGTTTTAGTACTCCTAATATATCTTCTATAATCTCATGATCAAAAAGTATCGAGCTTAGAACTGCTCTTTCGATGTTGAGTGAGTAGATATTATCCATATTTGAGTATCCCTTGAGTAGTATTTGTTTTGTATTTTATCTAAATGGGACTGAAATTAGTTATTGGTTTGTTTTTCTTGTATTTGGATGTAACTATTTTCCATTTTTTGGAGTTCATAATATTTTTGAACATTATCATTTTTTATAAAAGACTTCGTAAGTAAAAGCATCATCACACTTAAAATCACAAGAGACACAAGTACTTCAAAAAGACTAAATGCTTTTATACGATAAGCTCATCAACATATTTATTTCTTACTTCAAAAAACTCTTCAATATGCTCAAAAAATATATCAACAAGTTTTGGCTCAAACTGTTTACCGCGTTCTTCTTCAATCAATTTAAAAATCTCTTCGTCATCCCAAGCTTTTTTATAACATCTATGGCTTCCTAAAGCATCAAAAACATCTGCAAGTGCTGTTATTCTTCCATATATACTTATCGCTTCACCTTTGATTCCTAAAGGATATCCTGAGCCATCCCATTTCTCATGATGTTCATAGGCAACTGTTGCTGCCATTTGTAGAAGTTGTCGATTTGAGTGTTTTAGCATCTCATACCCCATTGTTGTATGAGTATTCATCACCATTCTTTCGGCACTTGAAAGACGACCTGCTTTGAGTAATATAGCATCAGGAATAGCAATTTTCCCGATATCATGCATAGGACTAGCTTCTTTTAGTAAATCACACTCGATATCACTCAATCCATAATGCTTTGCAAGTATTTTAGAATACGAAGCAACCCTTTTGACATGATTGCCTGTTTCTTGACTTCTACTTTCACAAATACTTCCCATGGTAAAGATCACTTCTCTTTGGGTTGCTTTTATCTCTTCACTGAGTGCTTCTATTTGAGATATTCTTTCTATCATTTGATTTTCTAAGTCATTGTTTATCT
>JBASAI010000184.1:0-3452 GCA_049650525.1 Arcobacteraceae bacterium | reverse complement strand
CTATGAGGATCATAGTGTAATCACCACCCATTCCTCTGATACTAATACTACCATTACCTGATTTATCTCTTGTTTCACCGATATCAACACCTTCGATATCTCTTACAGCATCAAGTAAGTTTGTATATGGTTTCTTTTGTAAATCTTCTAAAGATATAATAGAGATACTCGCTGGTGCATCGATGAGTTTTTGCTCATACCCTGCTGCACTTGTTACTGTTACTTCATTTAGATTTACATTATCTTTTGTGTCGTTTGCATTTGCATTGAGCATTGTCAATGCAGATATAACTGCTAAAGATAATAAGCTTTTTTGTTTTAATTTCATTTTATTCCCCGTTCATTTTTTAATTCCGAGTATTGTATCAACGAAAAATGATAGAAAAATGATATTATGATAATCATTATTAGTATTAATAAGACTTTTAGTTAAAAGTAAGTATTATTTTCATAATTTAACTTGGGAGTTTATATCTGTGTCAAATAATTTAGCAAAAAATAAAAATTATGAAATCTTAATCGTAGAAGATGAACCAATTTTAGCGATGGCAATGGAAGTAAAACTTAAAAAAATGGGTTTATTTGTTAGTGCCATTGCTACTTGTCCAAATAGTGCGATGATTCATGCCCAAAATAATTTTCCTGATCTTGCTATTGTGGATATCAATCTCAATGCTTCAAAATCAGGAATTGATGTCGCTAACTATCTTTGGAAAAACTTCCAAATTCCTATCATATTTTTGACATCATACTACAATGATGCAACACTCAAACAAGCGATGGATGCCGAACCATACGCATATCTGATCAAACCCTGCCGAAATGAAGAACTTAAAGTTGCGATAAATACAGCGATGCACAAACACCAGTATTTTTTCAAAAATAAAAAAATACTTACACCTACTAAAAAAGAATTTATTTATTTAGAAAATAATAGTAAATTTGATCGTATCGAGCTACAGTTATATAGTAACCATACAATTGTGAATCTCACAAAGAATGAAAAAAAACTTTTTGCAATACTCTCAAAAAATCCAAATCAAATAGTAAGTTTTGACACAATTTTTCACTTTATTTGGCGAGAGGATGTATATGATCTTTCAAAATTACGCTCACTTATATATAGACTCAAAAATAAAATAACATTTAATCCTTTCCAAAACTTATATGAAGAGGGATACAAACTCAAAATCGTAGAACAAAATAGTGAAACTCTTTAATCTAAAGTACTACTCTTTTTCGACGAAGATAGTACTTGTTTTTTTGATTTTTATATTTATTTTTACTTGGACTGTTAACTTAAATGCCGAAATTTTGCATAAAATAAAAGTGATGTTTTTATCGCCT
Organism: Arcobacteraceae bacterium; assembly: GCA_049650525.1. Lineage (GTDB taxonomy): Bacteria > Campylobacterota > Campylobacteria > Campylobacterales > Arcobacteraceae > JAIOSF01. Next base: position 2,105 of record JBASAI010000184.1, on the reverse strand, counting down.
GAAACTTTTTTGGCTATTTTGATTAATTTTATTTTGATCTTTTTTATTTGTAAAAAAATTTTAAAAAATATGAAAGTTTTAGATATAAAAGTTTCTCAAAAAACAGAACAGCTAGAAAAATCATTGCTAGAAAAAGAGATCCTACTCAAAGAGATTCACCATCGTGTGAAAAACAACTTAACATTGACCATCAGTCTGCTCGAGCTTCAAGAAGAAGAGATAACAGATGAAAAAACAAAAAAAGTGCTAGTAGATATCCAAGAACGAATATACACGATGGAATTACTTCATCGTAAACTCTACGAGTCAACAGACTTAAATCAAATCTCATTTAAAAACTATGTACACGATCTCACCGATACAATCGCCAAATCTTATGACTGCGAAAACAAAGTCGTTATGGATATAAAAATGCAAGAGATATACTTGAGTATCGAAACAGCCATGTCCTATGGACTTCTCTTAAATGAGCTTATCACAAACGCTTTTAAATATGCTTTTAAAGACAACAAAAATCCTATATTTGAAATCAGAGTTACTCAAAATGAAGAAGATATTATACTTATCGTCAAAGATAATGGAGAAGGTTTACAAAAAAACTTCGATGAAATATGTAATGATACTTTAGGATTAAAACTGATCAATATGATTGTAAGATATCAGCTATTTGGAACGATAGATTATGAGTATGAAAAAGGAGCGAAGTTTACAATCACTGCTCCACTTAAAAAGTTAGTTTAGAGAGGTTTGGAAGAATTTAAAAGAAAAGGGGTTATCGCCCTCTTCCTCCTCTGCTTCCACCACCGTTTCCACGGCTGTTTCCTCGTGACTGACCACCACCATTTCCTCGTGATTGACCGCCACTATTTCCTCGACCACTATGACCTCGATTTCCACCTTGTTTTTTCTTTGGTTCTGGCTTGATCGATGGATCAACAGCAAATCCTGGAATCTCTACTTTATCAATATCTTTTTTGATAAGTTTTTCAATATCTCGTAAAAATTCATGCTCATCTACACACACTAAAGAAAGAGCAATACCATCGTTTCCAGCTCGTCCTGTTCGTCCGATTCTATGAACATAATCTTCAGGTACATTTGGAAGCTCAAAGTTTATCACATGAGGAAGTTGATCGATATCGATCCCTCTAGCTGCGATATCTGTAGCTACCAAAACTTGAATAGCATTTGACTTGAAATCTGCTAATGCTTTTGTTCGTGCCCCTTGACTTTTATTTCCATGAATTGCTGCTGCTTTTATGTTTTCTAGTTCAAGATGTTGTGTAAGTTTATTTGCTCCATGTTTTGTTCGTGTGAAAACTAAAACTTGATGCCAATTATCTTTTTTGATTAGATGAGTAAGAAGCTCTTTTTTTCTACCCTTGTCTACGAAATGTATCACTTGAGAGATATTAGAAGCTGATGTATTTCTTTTTGCTACTTCTATAAGTGTTGGATTATTTAAAAGTGTGTCTGCAAGTGTTTTTATACTTGTAGAAAAAGTTGCTGAAAAAAGTAAACTTTGTTTATCTCTTGGAAGCATTTTGAGTACTTTTTTGATATCGTTAATAAATCCCATATCAAGCATTCTATCTGCTTCATCAAGTACAAAAAATTCAACTGCAGTTAGATCTAGAAACCCTTGACCTACAAGATCCAAAAGTCTTCCTGGTGTTGCTACTAAAATATCTACACCATCTTTCAGTTTTGCTTTTTGAGGATTGATTCCAACCCCTCCAAATACAACAGCAGATGTAAATGGCAAATATTTACTGTAATCTACTACATTTTGATGTACTTGTGCTGCTAACTCTCGAGTAGGAGTCAAGATCAAAGCTCTTGCTTTTAGTTTTTGTTTTTTTTGTGATCGTTTAGTCATTAGCTCCAAAATAGGAAGTGTAAAACCTGCTGTTTTTCCTGTTCCTGTTTGTGCTCCTGCTAAAACATCTTTCCCTTCTAGTACTAGTGGTATTGCTTGTGATTGTATTGGACTAGGTGTTGTGTATCCTATATCTTCTATGGCTTGTAAAATTGGTTTTGATAAACCTAAGTTTGTAAATGACATATATTATGTACCTTTTGATTTGTAATTTTTTGGATTATAC
>JBASAI010000183.1:0-5747 GCA_049650525.1 Arcobacteraceae bacterium | reverse complement strand
AAGATGGAACACCTCTACGATTTGTAGGGTTCAATACTGATATCACTGAGCAAAAAGAAAAAGAAAAAGAGTTGACTTTTGCAAAGGAGACAGCAATAGGACTTTCAAAATCGAAGTCTGAATTTATAGCAAATATGTCGCATGAGATACGAACACCACTGAATGGAATGATAGGTTTGACTAACTTAGTTTTGGATTCTGAATTAAATAATCTTCAAAGAGATTATCTCAATAAAGCAATCATTTCATCAAACGCACTTTTAAATATCATCAATGATATTTTAGATTATTCTAAAATTGAGGTACACAAAATAGAGTTAGAAAAGATCTCTTTTACGCTTGATGAGATACTGCACCATTTAAGTGATCTTTTTAGTTATCAAGCAAAAGAAAAAGGGATAGAACTTAATTTTGAAATCTTTGATACAACACATAATCATCTCGTAGGTGATCCTTTTAGAATCAAACAAGTTCTTATAAATCTTATAGGAAATGCCATGAAATTTACACATAATGGTACGATTACTGTAGAAGTTCACTTACTCAAATCAACACAGCAGAAACAAACTCTTTTATTTAGTGTTGAAGATACAGGTATAGGAATACCACAGGATAAGCAAGAAAAACTTTTCAAAGAGTTTACACAAGTTGATGCCTCAAATACAAGAGAATTTGGTGGAAGTGGATTGGGGCTTGCTATATCAAAAAAATTAGTTGAGTTAATGGATGGAGAAATATCTGTACAAAGCAAAGAGGATAAAGGAAGTAAGTTTAGCTTTAGCATTACCTTGGAGCATTGTAAAGAAAATACAGGATATCTTACTCAAAATATTAAAAATAAAACAGTTTTAGTGATCAGTTCCCAAAAGATGATTCAAGAAAAGTTTCAAATTATTCTTGAAAGTTTTGATTTGGTAACTACTCTTAGTAAAGGGATACACAGTGCATTAGAAACTATTCACAACCAGCATTTCGATTTTATAATTATTGATTTTATGACAGTGGAAAATGATGTAGAAAAGCTTATAAATACAATAAATAAGAAAAAAAAGACACAGTTGATTTTTTATATACCATATTCGATAAAAGATGAATTGAATTCATTACTACAATCAAATAATTCCTCTCATCATAAAATACTCTTTCATCCATTTTGTGCTTCTACACTTTTGGAAACCTTGGTTTCTAATGTCAATGATTTGATACTGAGTGAAAATACCAATGAAAAATTGAGAGTCAAAGGGAAAGCACTTTTAGTTGAGGATAACAAAATAAATCAAATAGTTGCTTTACAAAATCTTAAAAACTTTGGTTTGGATGTGGATATTGCTGAAGATGGTTTTGAAGCTGTACAAAAGGTAAAAGTAAACCACTATGATATTGTTTTTATGGATCTACAGATGCCGAAAATGGATGGATTTGAGTCGACAAAGCGTATACGAGAATTTAACAAAGAGCTTCCAATCATTGCTTTGAGTGCAGCTGTACAAAAAAGTGATCGAGAACGCTCCGAAAATACAGGGATGAATGAACATTTAGAAAAACCTATTGATATAGAGAAGTTAAAAAATGTAATTAAAAAATACTTGGGTATAGAAAATACTCTACAAAGTAAAAGTGCAGTAAAAAATATCAAGTCTGTTCCTGGGATTGATTTACAAACGCTTGTAGAGAGATTTAATAGTCAAAAAGAGGCATATAAAACTTTGAAGATTTTTAGAGGTGATAAAGCAAATATTATAGATGAATTAAAAAGTTCAAAGATAGATTCTCAAGAGTTTCATCAGCTTATGCATTCACTTAAAGGTGTTGCAGGAAACCTCTCTTTAACAGATGTTTTTAAATACACCTCAGAGATATATACAGAAGAAAATCTCAGCAGAAAAGAGCAATTGTTACCAAAACTATTTGATAGTATTATTGTGGTTTTTGACACCATAGATGAACAAATAAACATAGAAGCAGATGATGAAAAAAAAGAGTATTCAAATGATATGGTAAAAGAAACAATTCATAAGATACTTCCTGAAATTGAAGCAGGAAGATTTATAGCAAGCAAAAAAGTTGAAGAGCTTTTAGCTCAAATTGCAAGTGTATGTGATGAAACAAAAAAAGATGAAATAAAAGAGTGTTTTGATAAGTATGATTATACAAATTTACAACTAAAACTCACTGCTCTCATAAAGGAAATATAATGATAAAAGATGTTGTTTTAATAGTAGATGATGAACCTATAAATATAAATGTAGTTGTTCAAATACTGCTTGATAAATACGAGTTAAAAGTAGCAGTGAGTGTAAAAGCAGCACTTAAACTAATAGAAAAAGAAAAACCTAATTTGATTCTTTTGGATATAAATATGCCTGAAATAGATGGATATGATATGGCAGAAATATTACAAAACAATGAAGAGTATAAGGATATACCTTTTATTTTTCTTACGGCAAATAATGATCCCCAAAGTATCAAAAAAGGGTTTGAATATGGTGCAGTTGACTATATCTCAAAACCATTTTCAAAAGAGGAACTCTATGCTAGAGTAGAAACTCATCTTAAAATCAGTAAACTACAAAATTCACTTTCAGATACTGTTTTAGATCTCAATAACAAAGTAGATGAGATACACCATTATTTGAATATAATTGATCAAAATGTACTTTCATCTTCTTCAGACTTAAGTGGTGTTATTGTTAATGTTTCACAAGCATTTTGTGATTTTTCGGGATATACAAAAGAAGAAATTATAGGTCAAAAGAATAATTTATTTCGAGCTAAAGATATGAATAGTGATCTTTTCGTTGATTTATGGAATACAATTACGCAGGATAAAACTTGGAATGGTGAGATTAAAAATACACGAAAAGATGGCTCTTCATATTGGGTAAATATTAAAATATTTCCAGAGTATGATACCAAAAATCAAAAAATAGGATATATGGCAATAAGACAGGATATTTCTGATAAAAAAAGAATAGAAGAGTTGTCGATTCACGATGAATTAACAGGACTTTTTAATAGACGACATTTCAATAAGATATTTCCAGAAGAGATAAATAGAGCTGTACGAAATAAGAAAAATTTATATTTTATGATGATGGATGTAGATAATTTTAAACTCTACAATGATAATTATGGGCATCAAGAAGGCGATAATGTACTCAAGCAAATTGGTATTGTTCTTAACAGTTGTTCAAAAAGAGCTGGGGACTTTGCTTTTAGACTTGGAGGAGAGGAGTTTGGTATTTTGTATTCGAGTGACTCTGTTGAGCAAGCAAAAGTATTTGCAAATAGTATAAAAAATAAAATCAAACAGTTAGATATTATTCATGAATACAATCTACCTTCTGGGTTATTAACTGTTTCAGCAGGACTGGCATATAGCAAACCAAATGAGACTTTTACTGTAGAAGAACTATATAAAAAAGCAGATGAGTTTTTATATAAAGCAAAAGAGAATGGAAGAGATAATGTTTGGATTGGAACAGAGTAGGGTTATCTAAAAACCAATAATAAAAAAGACAAAATTACATCTTATTTTGAATATAAAGAATTTTATGATATTGTAAAGGATATGGCAAGAGTTGATTACGACAAGAAAAAGTCGGAACTACAAATACAAAATAAGGAATACATTGAGAAATAAAAAAATAGCAATTATAGGGGCAGGTCCAAGTGGACTAGCACAGTTACGAGCGTTTGAAGCAGCAGAAAAAGCAGGAGTTGAAAATTTACCTGAGATTGTGTGTTATGAAAAACAAAGCGATATTGGTGGTTTATGGAACTATACTTGGCGTGCTGGACTTGATAAAAACGGTGAACCAGTACATGGAAGTATGTATCGATACTTGTGGTCAAATGGACCAAAAGAGTGTTTAGAATTTTCTGACTATTCTTTTGATGAGCATTTTGGGCAAGCGATACCTTCTTATCCTCCTCGTGCAGTTTTACGAGACTACATTATGGGTCGAATCGATCAAAAAGCGATCGAAAAATATATTAAATTTGAATGCCCTGTGAGATGGATCACTTATGATGAAAATAGCGAACTATTTACAGTAACGGTTATGAATCATAAAACTGGAAATCAAGAAACAGAAGAGTTTGATTTTGTTGTCGTAGCTACAGGACACTTTTCTACACCAAATATGCCTTTTTTCAAAGGGATAGAACTCTTTTCGGGACGAGTACTTCATGCTCATGATTTTAGAGATGCGTTAGAGTTTAAAGATCAAGATATTTTACTAGTTGGTGGAAGTTATTCTGCTGAAGATATCGGTTCTCAGTGTTATAAATATGGGGCAAAATCTGTTACGATTAGCTATCGTACTTCGGCTATTGGTCATGATTGGCCAGAGGGAATGAATGAGTCACCATTATTGACACATTTTGATGGGAACATTGCACATTTTGCTGATGGTACGAGTAAACACTTTGACTCTGTAGTTATGTGTACTGGGTATCTGTTTCATTTTCCATTTTTACCTGATGCATTGTGTTTAAAAACACACAACTGTTTATATCCTGATAATTTATATAAAGGTATCTTTTTTCAAAAAAATCCAAAGATGATCTATCTAGGGATGCAAGATCAGTACTATACATTTAATATGTTTGATGTTCAAGCATGGTATGCAAGAGATATGATACTGGGAAAAATAAAGTTACCAGATGCAGAAACACGACTTGAAGATATGAAACATTGGTTAGCAAGAAACGAAAAACTTAATGGATCAATCGATAATATTGACTTTCAAGCAAGTTATATGAGAGATCTTCATAAACAGACAGATTATCCTGAGTTTGCGATTGAAGAGCAAGGTGAGATGTTTAAAGAGTGGTTACAAGATAAAAAAAATGGAATCATGACATTTAGAGAAGAATCGTACGCTTCAACCGTTACAGGTACACTTGCGACACAACTTCCAGCACCTTGGTTGGATATCAAAGATGATTCGCTAGAGAGCTTTATGGCACTTGATTTTATTAGCTTGGAAAAACAGGATTAATACTTTAAAAGATGAATAGTATCCAAACTCAATTTTTAGGATTTATGAAGAGTTCTTCGTTATTTGAAGAACTTCATGGATTATATCAGTTTTCATTAGATATCAATGAGATAGATGATTTTGATTTTACAAAATTAAACATTACCCAAAATCTTACATTAGGCAAAAGAGTAGAGCGTTTTTTTGAGTTTTATATAATGCAATCACAAAACTATGAGTTAGTAAAAAACAATATACAAATCATTCACAACAAACATACTCTTGGTGAGTTGGATTTTGTTATCTATGATAAAACAGCTCAAAAATATCTACATATCGAACATATTTATAAATTTTATTTATATGATGATTCTATTGTAAATGAGATAGATAGGTATATAGGACCAAATAGAAATGATACTTTTGATAGAAAACTTGAGAAACTCATAAATAAGCAACTTCCTCTTTTGTATAAAGAGGAAACAAAAGAGTATTTACAAGATATAAATATCGATGAGGTAGAGCAAAAAGTTTGTTTTAAAGGAAAGATTTATCTTCCTTTGGATTTTCTAGAAACAGATATTCCTATTATAAATGATGCATGTATTAGTGGCTTTTACCTAAACTATGAAGAGTTCATATCAAAGGAAAGATTTCAGTCATTAGAATACTTTTTACCAGAAAAGTTTGACTGGGTTTGTCATCCCGATACAAATAAAAAATGGTATAGTTTTAATGATATTTTAGATGATGTAGAAATAG
>JBASAI010000182.1:0-3208 GCA_049650525.1 Arcobacteraceae bacterium | reverse complement strand
CTATAAAGGTACTACCACCTATATAAATCAAATCATTCTCCTTAGCATTTATATTAGCTGCACGTACAGCCTCTTTAACCGAAACATAAGTATTTCCAATCAAATTATGTTTGGCAGCAAGAGTCTTAAGTTCAATTTCATTCATTGCTCTTGGTATAGATGCCTTTGTAAAATAATAAACTGCATCTTTCGGCATCAAAGACAAAACTTTATCAATATTCTTGTCATTTACCATACCAAAAACAACGTGTAAATTAGTAAATGAAACTTGATTTAATTGCTCCAACACAGAAGCCACTCCTGATTCATTATGAGCTGTGTCACAAACAGTAAGAGGCCTTTTATTTAAAATTTGCCATCTTCCCATAATAGAAGTATTTTCTACAACTTTAGCTATTCCAGAATAAATATCTTTATCAGATACTTTTAAACCATTTCGATTTAAAATATTAAGAGCAGCCAATACAGTAGGTATATTTTTCTCTTGATAAGATCCCACTAAAGATGATTTTAAATCTTTAAAGAGAATTTTCCCATCATAATATACATCCATTTTCCTTTCGTCCATATTAAAGGAAGAATTCTTTATTGAGAAATGATTACTTGCAAAAAACAACTCAGCATTTTGCTCTTTAGATTTTTTCTCAAAAACTTTAGATACGGCAGTATCATACTCTCCTACTACTACAGGAGTATTGTTTTTTATTATTCCTGCTTTTTCGAAAGCAATTTTTTCTACAGTATCTCCAAGAAGAGCTGTGTGATCAGGACTAATATTTGTGATAATAGAAATTTCAGGAGTTATAATATTTGTAGAATCCAATCTTCCTCCTAAGCCAGTTTCAATTACAGCATAATCCACATTCTCTTCTGCAAAATATTTAAATGCCATTGCAACTGTCATTTCAAAAAATGATGGTTGTAAATTTTCAAATATTTCTTTATTAGAACTAATAAATTCTTGAACAAAAGACTCAGGGACACATTCTCCATTTACTCTTATTCTTTCTCTAAAATCTTTCAAATGAGGAGAAGTATAAAGAGCTGTTTTATACCCAGCCTCTTGCAAACATGATGCTATCATATGAGACACAGAGCCTTTGCCATTTGTTCCTGCAACGTGAATTGTTTTAAACTTTTTGTGAGGAGAAGAAAAATACTCGTCTAGAGCTATTGTGTTGCTCAAATCTGCCTTATAAGCAGCCTGTCCTTTGCGTTGAAACATAGGTAATTGAGCAAACATCCAGTTTAATGTTTCCTGATAATTCATTTTATATTCTTTAAATATATCTCTTTATTTTGGGATACAAAACTAACAATTAACCAATATAAAATATAACTTTGTGGATATAGATTTAAAAACAAATGTTATGAGTAATAAAGATACACATCATTCAGAACATCCTGAAAACTGCGAAAAATACAAGGCACTAAAAGTAAATAAAGGAATTCCTGAACCACCTGCAGTTAATCCAAGAATCTTGGAAAGATTAAAATCAGCAAAAAGGAAAAAATATACAACAGAACAATATGTTGAAGGTATATTTAATGGAGACATAAACCTACTGTCTCAAGCTATTACTATGATAGAAAGTTCAAGGGTCGATCATCAAAAAATGGCTCAAGAAATTATTGAAAGATGTTTACCTAAATCAGGAACCTCTATAAGAATTGGAATTACAGGTGTTCCTGGAGCAGGGAAAAGTACTTTTATTGAATCTTTTGGAAAAACCCTTTGCGAACAAAAACATAAAGTAGCTGTCTTAGCCATAGATCCTAGTAGTGAACGCTCAAAAGGTAGTATACTTGGTGATAAAACAAGAATGGAAGAATTAAGTAATCATCCTAATTCCTTTGTAAGACCTAGCCCATCTGCAGGAACTCTTGGTGGTGTTGCTAGAAAAACTAGAGAAAGTATGATTCTATGCGAAGCTGCAGGATTTGATACTATCATTATTGAAACAGTTGGAGTTGGTCAATCTGAAACTGCCGTTAAATCAATGGTCGATTTTTTTCTACTTCTTAAAATTGCTGGAGCTGGAGATGAGTTACAAGGAATAAAAAGAGGTATAATGGAAATGGCAGATGCTATTGCTATTAATAAAGCCGATGGTGATAATATTGAAAAAGCAGGCCTAGCAAAAGCACAGTTTCAGAATGCTCTTCATCTTTTTCCTGCTCACGAATCAGGATGGAATCCTAAAGTTCTTTTATGTTCCGCAATTGAAGATAAAGGAATTCCTGAAATATGGAATTGTATTAAAGAATACGTTGAACATACAAACAAAACAAATTTCTTTGACATTAATAGAAGAGAACAAGCAAAATATTGGATGTATGAAACAATAAATGAACAACTAAAAGTAAATTTCTTCAACAACGAAATTATTAAAGATTTAATTAGGGAATCAGAAAATGATGTTTTAAAAGATAAACAATCTTCTTTTGTTGCAGCACATAAGTTACTTAATGTATATTACAACAATATCAAATAATACGTTTAGTTTAATTAATCTTTATATTTGTTATGATTTAAACATATTAAAACAATTAAAATGAGAAAAACGATATTAGCTTTAGCAGTACTTGCAACAGTACTTACTTCTTGTCAGCCTAAATTCACAATTAATGGATCAGTTTCAAATCTAGAATCAAATATGGTATATCTAAAAGAGATTAAAGATAACTTACCAGTTACTATCGATTCTGCAAAAGTTATCGATAATAAATTTGAATTTACAGGTTCAACAGACATAACTAAAAGATGCTTCCTTTTTGAAAACAACAAAACAAAAAGACCTATAGCTGAAATCTATATTGAGAATACAAATTTAGCAATTGAATTAGATGTTAAGAAACCTCAAGAAATTAAAATTACTGGGGGGAAAGCTCAACTTGTTGTTAATAAATTTAATACTATACAAGATTCTTTAAATTCTAGTATACAGATTCTAAACAATAGATATATGGCACTTGTTCCTCAAAAGGAAACTTTAGCTGAAAAATTTGATATAGAAATAGAAAAAATACGAGATGATTATAAAAAATTAATAGAAAATGCTCAACAAGAAGAAAAAACTCTTATTGAAGCAAATCTTAGTTCTGTTGTTGCTGCAGATAAGTTCAGAAATATTTCTAGAACAATGAAATTAAAAGAAAGGAAAGAATTTATTAATAAATTTACTGGTGAAGCAGCAAAGTGTCCTTC
>JBASAI010000181.1:0-2335 GCA_049650525.1 Arcobacteraceae bacterium | reverse complement strand
TAGTAGTATAGTTTAGTATATAAAGTAGCATAGTTAGTTGTAAATTTACTCATTATTCGTCCTTTTTGGTGTATTATTGTAGCATAGTTTAATGAATCTGTCAGGAACACAAATAGGCGAGGTGGCTTTATCAAATCATGGAATCTTATTTTTTGATGAGTTGCCACACTATGCGAAAACAGTATTAGAAGCGATGAGAGAACCACTCGAAGATAATGAGATATCTATATCAAGAGTTAATACGAAGATAAAGTATCCAACTAAATTTTTGTTCATTTGTGCGATGAATCCATGCCCTTGTGGAAATCTTTTGGCTCAATCAAAAGAGTGTAGATGCTCAAGCCTAGAGATACAACGCTATAAAAATAAGATATCAGATCCTTTTTTAGATAGAATTGATCTGTATGTTACGATGAATGAAGTAACAAAAGACGATGTAAGTGATGTGACATCTGAAGAGTTACATAGTAAAGTGATCGAAGCTTTTAAGTTACAAAAACTGCGAGGACAAAAAGAGCTCAATGGAAAACTCAATGATGTAGATATTAAAAAATATTGTACGATGACAAAAGAGGCTCAAAATATTTTGGATATCTCTATAGAAAAATTTGTGTTATCTTTTAGAGCGATAAATAAAGTTTTAAAAGTAGCTAGAACCATAGCTGATCTGAATGCAAAAGAGATGATTGATAGTGTTCATATTATTGAGGCATTGAGTTACAGAAAAAGATAGAAGAGTTGCCATACGAGGAAAGGAAGGGAGATTTTCTTGACATTAGTACTAATTAGTACTATAGTATGATTCAAGGATATTTAAATGAATAAAAAACAGATTAAATCTTATGGTAATAGAACAGATAAGGCTATGAAAACTATTGTTAGAGTAGAGAGAGTCCGTTTACAACATCATAATCAAACTGTTAATTATTTATCTAAGTATGACCTAACATTCAATCAGTTTAAAGTATTAGAAGTACTTTATCATGTAGGTGATTTAAATATTGGTTCAATAACAAAACTTACTATGAGCACACCAGGGAATATTACTGTTGTAGTCAGAAACCTTAAAAGAGATGAATGGATAACTTCTATCAAAGATCCAGAAGATAGTAGAGCATCTATTTTAACTCTTACAAACAAAGGTATTAAAGTTATTGAGACAGTATTTCCAAATCATGCAAAAGAAATTGATAAGTTATTTGATATTTTAGATGACGAGGAACTAGATACTTTGTATTCTTTATTAAATAAAGTTTATAAAAACAATTAAACACATACTACAAATTAGTATAAATTAAAGGAAATAAAATGAAATTAGTAAAATTAGGATTAGCATCAGTATTAGCAGCTACGGCACTTTTGGCAGGAACATATAATGTAGATGCAAGTCATTCAAATGTTGGATTTAAAGTAAAACACTTAATGATTTCAAATGTAACGGGTAAATTTGATAAGTTTAATGGTTCATTTGAATATGATGAAAAAACAAATACATTAAAAACATTAACTGGTAATGTTGAAGTATCTTCAATAAATACAGAAAATGAAAAAAGAGATGCACACCTTAAATCAGAAGATTTTTTTGATGCAACAAATAACCCAAAACTTACATTTAAGTTAGACAAAGTTGATGGAGATACTGCTTATGGTAAATTAACTTTAAGAGGTGTTACAAAAGATGTTGAACTTGATTATGAAAATAATGGAACAGCTGTTGATCCATGGGGAAATAAAAGAGTTGGTTTAGAATTAACAGGAAAAATAAATAGAAAAGATTATGGTCTTAATTGGAATAAAGGTTTAGAAGCTGGTGGTGTTCTTGTTGGTGAAGACGTAAAATTAATTATTGAACTTGAAGGTATCTTAGCAAAATAATTCGCTAAAAAAAAGCTCTACCGAAGTAGAGCTTTTGAAAGAAAATCAAGAAAGGTTAAATATTAACCATTTCTCTTTTTCATAATTTCTTCAGCAACATTTTTAGGAACTTCCATATATTGATCAAAAATCATTGAGTAAGTTGCTCGTCCTTGAGACATAGATCTTAAGTCTGTAGAGTAACCAAACATTTCAGATAAAGGTACAAGTGCAACAACAAGTTTCACACCAGCTCTATCATCCATAGATTGAACTAGTCCTCTTCTTTTGTTACAATCTCCAATACAATCACCCATATAATCTTCAGGTGTTTCGATTTCTACTCTCATCATAGGTTCAAGTATGATAGCTTCTGCTGCACCTTGTTTACAAGCAGCTTTAAATCCCATAGAAGCAGCCAATTTAAATGCCATTTCAGATGAATCTACATCATGGTAAGAACCATCATATACAGTTACTC
>JBASAI010000180.1:0-5232 GCA_049650525.1 Arcobacteraceae bacterium | reverse complement strand
CCTGGAAGTGCTGCTAACATCATACAGTTTGTTACATCTGTGTAATAGCCATCATCAGTTTGTAGCCACATCAAACCTTTTGATGCTTGACTAAAAAACAATCCATCAGGACTTGAAAAATCATTATCATCTGTCAATCTTGAAATATTGATGTTTTCATTTGCATCAGCTTGTGCACCAAATAAATAAATATCCCAATTAAATGCAGTAGCGCTTGGATTATTTTCAACTTCTTGCATTCTAATGATGTGTCCATTAACATTTCCTTTACTTACTGATCCATTTTTATCATCTGTATAATATCTTGGATTGGCAGCATCGAGTTTAGCACTATTTCCTGTTGCCTTTCCTCTATCTTTATTATTTGTTAATGTGATATAAATATCTCCTGTATTTGGATGGACACCTGTCCATTCAGGTCTATCCATAGGAGTTGCTAAAACAGCATCCGCTGCATGTCTTGTATTTACTAAAATATCTCCTAAATCATCAAAATCATAATCAGAATAAGAAGATACAGTAGGATTAGACATTGAAAGCTCTAACCATTCTCCAGAACCATCATCACTAAATTTTGCAACATATAGTTTTCCATCGTCTAAGTATTTATTACCAGCATCTAATCCACCATTTGCATCAGCTTCATCCCAATTTAAAGTTGAAACATATTTATAGATATATTCACTTCGTGAATCATCACCCATATAATACACTAAAGGCTCTCCATCTTTTACAATTCCGGGCATTGCACCTTCATGTCCCATTCTTCCAAGAGCCGTTCTTTTTCTAGGAGTTGAATTTGGATTAAATGGATCAATTTCTACTACCCACCCAAATGTATTTGCAGCATTTCTATAGTCTTCAGTTTCACTAGCACCACTTGGAGTAACATTCCATCTGTCATAAATATCATCACTTACTGTAGCATTTGCCCAACCATACGATCCATCAGATGCACTAGACCCCATATATCTTTCCTGAGTACTTGCTGCTTTTCTATCAGTTAAAGTTGCACTTGCAGATCTTTTAAAATATCCAGCCCAGTTTTCTTCACATGTTAGATATGTTCCCCAAGGAGTTAATCCACTTGAACAGTTATTTAGAGTTCCTCTAGTTTCCTTACCATTTGTCGAGTATTTAGTTTTTACTAAATCATGATTTTTAACAGGTCCATTTATTTCCATTTGAGTTTCTGCTGTAAATCTTTTATTAAAAGAAGAATCTTTATTTATAGTAAACCCTGATCTAGTATTTTGGATTTCAATAACAGAAACACCATGAGCTGATACTTCTTTATCAATTTGTGCAGCTTCCCTCTTTTTTCTATCATAAGCGTCCCATTCTAACTCTGTATGAAGAAATATTTCAGTCATATTTTCATGATTCATACACAATAAACCTTTACTTGAATTACTTAAATCTTTCGCATTTCCTGCTGTGTTCATACCAAAATAAAACATACCATCATGATGATCTCCTGCTCTATTATTAAAATCTACATCTGTTCCATCATTTTTATATTCAGATGTACTATTATTAATAGGATCACCCAGTCTATATAGTACTTTGGCCGTGTAACCATCGGGAACAGTAACTACATCTTCTAAATTTTTTGAAACAGGATCAAAACTTAACAATGCTTTTGAAGCTGATGAAGAAATTTTATTATTTGTATTAGCACATCCTGTCATGTTTAAACCTAGAAAACCTCCAGCCATCATTGCTAAACTACCTTTAATCACACTTCTTCTTGAAACTCTCGATTCAATAATATCTTCTAATGATAAACTATCCAAACTATTTTTCGAGATTGAGTCTTGACCATTTGGTGACATTTGATGATTTTTTGTTAAAATTTCTCTCATATTTTTACCTTATATTGATTTATCAAAAATTATAAAACAACTCAATTACAAACGAATTACATTAATTCTACACATTTAGATTACAATAAATTTACCACAGCCATAAAACACATCTCTATAAAATATTAAATAGTACACCAAAAGGTTTGTTTTCACATAAGAATCCTTACTTTTTCTCCATAGAAAAGCTAGTAAAAAGCAATTGTAAGATATGATTTATATTAAAAATAAAACGATTGTTGAAGGATTACTATGAAAAATTTATCTTTAGGAAAAAAACTAACATTTGTAATAATAAGTATTGCTGTACTCTCATTATTATTGAGTTTTCTAGGATTAAATTTTCATTTTAATCAAGGGAAACAAGAGATTTACAGTAATCTCGCTCAAAAGTTACAAAATGATGCGCAAATGAGAATACAAGCACGAAAAGATATCGGTATCTCGAGTGCTGTAAGTATCGCAAATAATGCTGCTATAAAAGAAGCACTCAAAGAAAAGAATAGAGAGCTAGCGTTAGAGACACTCAATAGGCTTATAAAAGATATGAGTGATTTTACATCTTTAAAAAAAGCAAATATACATCT
The DNA here is from genome assembly GCA_049650525.1 of Arcobacteraceae bacterium. GTDB lineage: Bacteria > Campylobacterota > Campylobacteria > Campylobacterales > Arcobacteraceae > JAIOSF01. The sequence goes on along the minus strand of JBASAI010000180.1, from coordinate 2,780 downwards.
TCACACAAGAGACAATCACTCTTTTTTACGATCTAAAAAACCAGAAAAATTTGGAGATGACTTAAGTCAATTTAGACATAGTGTCGTTCGAGTAAATAAAACACTCCATGAAGTCAATACTTTTGAAGTAGGACAGATAGGACTTACTTTATTTTCTACTGTTCCTATTATTGATAATACTAATGAACATTTAGGTTCTTTAGATTTCATTCAGGTACTTGATCCTGTTGTTGATTCTTTTGATAAAGAGGGAAATAAGTTTTTACTTCTTATGGATCAAAAAGTAGTAGCAAATGTTCAGTTACGAAAAACAAAAACAAAAAACTTACAATTTAAAGAGTATATAACATCACAAGTAAATATCGATGACCACTTTTTAGAAGATGCAAACCAGATAAATTTTAGTCAACTTTTTAAAGAAAAATTTGTAACTACAGATCAATTTTTTTATAGTTATATAGATCTCATTGATTTTCAAGATAAAAAGTTAGGTATAGCTTTATTAGGTATTCCTATTGAAAAAGCTGATCTTGCTTTGGAAAATTCTCGTTCTATTATTGAGTTAGCATTATTGATTATTGCATTGTTAGTTGTATTTATCCTTGTATCTATCTCTATATTTTTCAAAAAAGCTATTATCGCTCCACTTTTAAACTTCCAAGCAGGTCTCTTAGACTTTTTTGCATACCTTAACAAAGAAACAAAACAAAGTCACCCCATAACGATCTCTTCAAATGATGAGATAGGAAAAATGGCACAAGTAGTAAATACAAATATAGTAAAATCAAAAACACTGTTAGATCAAGATTTGGAGCTTATTGAAGAAGTAAAAAGAGTTGCAAATAAAGTAAAAGAAGGAAAACTTCATCAAAGAATAATCAAAACAACTCAAAATGAATCTTTAGATGAACTAAAAATAATACTCAACGATATGCTCGAAATCACTTCAAATAATGTAGCCGAAGATATAAATAAAATTTATAAAGTTCTTACAAGTTATGCAAATCTTGACTTTAGGCATAAAGTAGAAAATGACAATGGGGGAGTATCTAAAGGGTTGAATAATGTAGCAGATATCATTAATCAAATGTTACTAGAAAACAAAAAAAGTGGTATTGAACTCAATAATAATTCGAATATCTTACTTGAAAATATAAATCTATTAAATCAAAATTCAAATGAAGCTGCATCAGCACTTGAAGAAACAGCAGCAGCTTTAGAAGAGATCACAAGTAACATATCAAGCACTACTTCAAATATCATCAAAATGTCATCATTAGCATCAGATGTAACACTCTCTGTTTCAAAAGGTGAATCATTTGCAAATCAAACGACAGAGGCAATGAATGAAATCGATGAAGAGGTAAATTCGATAAATGATGCGATTACTATCATAGATCAGATTGCATTTCAAACAAATATTCTCTCACTCAATGCAGCCGTTGAAGCTGCTACTGCAGGAGAAGCTGGAAAAGGTTTCGCAGTCGTTGCCCAAGAAGTGAGAAACTTAGCGGCTAGATCAGCAGAAGCTGCAAATGAGATCAAAGCCTTAGTTCAACAAGCAACACTCAAAGCAGATAGTGGAAAGAAAATTTCTGCAGAGATGACCAAAGGATATATGGAACTTAATCAAAGTATTTCTCAAACAATTGATCTTATAAAAGATGTAGAAACAGCATCTAAAGAACAGCTTACAGGAATAGAACAAATAAACGATGCTGTTAATTCTCTTGATCAACAAACACAACAAAATGCTATGATTGCATCACAAACACATGATGCTGCATTAGAGATTGATAAAACAGCCCAGTTAGTATTATCAAGTGCGAATGAGAAAGAGTTTATCGGAAAAGAAAAATAGTAAAATGTACTATAATACAAAAAAATAAAAGGAACACCTATGAGTGATATCAAAAAAGAATTAAAACAAATTATTGCAGAGACTATGATCCCTGAAACAGAAGATTATTTAGAAGAGTTGCATGAAAATATAACAGAAGAAAACAAAGAATCTATCAGAGATATGGAGTCTTTTTTAGTTGAGCTTCAAAATATTTTACTTGCAATCGAAGAAAATAAAATCACAGATGATGAAGCACAAGAGGTGTATGATAAAATCACTGCTATGCTTGATGAACATGAAGAGCATTAAATAAAAATATATAAAAGTATTCTGTAAAAATCATAATTTTTTATAAGAAACTTAACGCTATAATACCCTTTGAAAATTATATATTTTGAGGTGTTTTTTATGGCTATTTTTACTTTACAATCAATAGCAGGTGGATTTTTAGATGAGGATTTGGCGCATTTTAATAAAAATTTTGATGACTGGTGTGTTCAATTTGATAGCTATGAAGATGCTATGATTATCTTGCAAACCATGGAAAATCAAAAATCCATAGTTATCGTTGAAATCACACCATTAAGTTATCCCAAGTATTTTTTTCCAGCCTTACAAGGAACCATTTATCAAACACGACAAATTGAAAATAAAATCATCTGTTCTGTTGAACCATTTATGGGTGCTAACTTTAAAATTGCGATATGTGATCTCAAAACAAAAAAAGTAAGATTTACTACGACAACCTATAAAAGTCTTACTAGTATTGAAGCAGCTTTTTGTAATTTTGGTGCATAGCAAAGATATCTATTTTCATTCTCTTATATTTTATACCTTATTTTGATCGCTTAAAATAATTATTATATTAATTACTTTTCTGATACAATTAAAAATAATATAAAGGTCTATTATGAAAAAGTTACTATTTTTATGCATA
>JBASAI010000179.1:0-2721 GCA_049650525.1 Arcobacteraceae bacterium | reverse complement strand
CCCTTTGAATGTATTCTAAAATAAATTGTTTATCTGCTTTTTCTTTTTCTAATTTTCTTTCTAAATTAGTCGTATTTAATGCAATAACAGTTAGTGGTTGTCTCCATTGATGCGCTATATTTCCAATCATCTCTCCCACACTTGCCATTTTTGCTTTTTGTATCAAAATAATATCTTGTTTCTTTTTAGATTTTGTCAATATTTGTATATCAAGTTCATCCCTTTCAAATTTTTTAAAAACAAAATATAAGAGTATACACATTGTAAGTATCAGTAACATAAATACAGAAATAACCATATATGCCCTCATATAATACATATTATTTTGTGCATCTTGATTGCTTTTATTGAGTTTTAAAAGAAGAAAAAGTTCATTTTGAAAAGGAAGATTAAGTTTCTTTAATGTAAATTCATCTTTCCAAACAAGGTCATGCTTGAGTTCTTTTAAATATACTTCTTCAATTTTAAAAGGATTTTTTTTGTATCTACTCCAATTTTTTTTCTCATCATGGTGATTGATAATATAACCATCTTTATCGACCAAAATAGTATCATAAATAGTTGCATTTAGAAAAATATTTAGATACGGTTGAGCAAAATAATTTAAAACTAGTATCCCTTGAAATTGTTCATTTTTTACAACTGGTAAAACTACTCTAAATGTTCCTTTAAAAGGCAGATCTAACATCTTTTCTTCTATATTGAGATCAAGCTTTGAAAACCAAACTTCTTCCTTATTTTTGATATTATCAGTAAAATAGTATCTGGATGATTTATCTTGAAGATCTTTAATATGTTCAATATCATTGTTCAGAAGATTTTTTCTATCAAATCGAATTTTCTCAATCCCTTTTGCATCTAAAAATCGAATCTGCATCATCCACTTATTTGAATGAATAATCTCTTCAAAAAGTGATTCAATGTTTTTTTGTGCATTTTCTTTATTATTTAAATATTCAGAAAAAAGTCTATTTTTCCGTATTGAAAGAAGGATATCTTTTTTATTTTTAAGTTCATTAAAAAAGTACTTTTCTCTCTCATCTATCTTTACGCAACTAATATCTGTAAATACCTTTTTCAATTGACTGTAAAATATATGATAATCTAAAAATACAAAGAGCATAACAAAAATAAATGTAATAATAAAACTGATAAGTGGGACTTTAAACTTTAAATTATTTAATTTTTTCATTTTGGCATTTTAGCATAAATCCTTGTATAGTTTTCATCTTCACTATATCTTCACTATCATTTCTTATAATTACACTCTTACATTTAAAATAAAAATGCTACTATATAAAAAATATTTCCTAAGGTTTATAATGGACTTGCTCACAACTAAAATCCTTCATATAGATGACGAACCTGAAATACGAAAAATGATGCGATTAATTTTAGAAGATGAAGTCAAAGAATTTTATTCTGCAAAAAATGCTCAAGAAGCATATGATATTTATAAAGAAAAAAAACCAGATATTATACTGCTCGATATAAGTATGCCCTACGACAGTGGTATAGATTTTGCAAAGAAAGTAAGAAAAAATGATCATTCAGTAAAAATAATTATTATTACAGCACATTCAGACACAGAAAAACTTTTGTTGGTAACTGATCTTAAATTGACAAAATACATTATTAAACCTTTTTTGGCAGAACAACTATTTGGAGCTTTAGATCAAGCATTAAAAGAGATTCAGGATTTTACAATAACCAATAATAAAATTATCGAATTACAAGATTCTTTTACTTGGAATCTGAAAACAAAAATGCTTCATCATAATCATGAAGTGATCAAGTTGACACCTAAAGAGCGAAAAATATTGGAAGTACTATTTACCAATCTTAATACTATTGTCTCATATAATACATTACTTCTGAAAATTTGGGATGATTATGCAGATAATCATATTGATTCACTGAAAACAATGATGAAAAATATCAGAAAAAAACTCCCTAAAAATACTATTCAAAATATTTATGCTACAGGCTTTAAAATTAATATATAGTTATTTATTTTCAAATACATTTAAAATCTTTACTTTTTAATTACTATTTATTGCTATGATTTCAGATTATTTTACATAATATTACAATATACACAAGGAAATTAAAAAAGTGCAAAAAGAGAAAGTAGAATTACCCAATGGTGTGATGATTGTATCTGAAACAGATGAAAAAGGTAAAATAGTTTTTGCAAATGAAGATTTTTGTAAAATAGCTGGTTATAGTATCGATGAATTAGTCGGTCAACCACACAATATAGTGCGTCATCAAAAGATGCCAAAAGCTGCTTTTGAAGATTTATGGAAAACAGTAAAATCTGGAAATATATGGAAAGGTATCGTTAAAAACAAAGTGAAAAATGGAGGATATTATTGGGTAAATGCTACTGTATTTCCATCTAAAACACCCTCTGGTAAACTACGGTACATATCAATCAGAATAAAACCAACAAAACAAGAAATAGAAGATGCTGAAAAAATTTATTCTTCTTTATTATAGGAAGTGAACATGTTTTTTAATAAAAAAGAAGAAAATAATATTTTAACTGTTTTAGATAATATAGAGTTGTATCTACAAGGTGATTTAAATAAGTTAGTTATAGATGAAAATTATATGAAACGCAATAATAAAATCAAAGATAAATTATCATCTATTTGTGACCTTTTAAACAAAAAAAATGATGAAGAGCTCCTTATTTATGGAGAAATCATGTTAGTT
>JBASAI010000178.1:0-5388 GCA_049650525.1 Arcobacteraceae bacterium | reverse complement strand
TAATTACACTATGTTGAAGATTGTGTAATTCAGTTTCATTTGTAGGAACATCTACATATAATTTTGCACATAATTTTTTGAGAGATTCTAAAACCAAAAACTTATCTGCATCTTTTCTATTGGCACTTAAAATCAGCGCATAAATTGAAAAAGTATCATCATTAATTTTTGCTTCAATAGTTTGAATCTCAGCATTTTGTACAAAATTAATTCCGTGGTATAACAAAAAATAATCATTTACTATAGTCATATCATATCTCCTAAATATAAAAAGTTAAATATCATAATTGATACTTAACTTTTTATACAGTTTCAAGAAAAGAGGAGATCCTCTTTCCTTTTATCTTAAAGCTACTAATTTTCTTCGTAAATATGCAATCTTATTTTGTAATGGAAGATGTTTAGGACAGTGGTCTTCACACGCTAAGAGTGACATACAACCAAAGATACCGTTGTCATCACCAATTAACTCATAAAAGTCTTCTGCTGTTCTATTGTCATGAGGGTCTACATCAAATCTTGCAACTCTGTTTAATCCAACAGGTCCAACAAAGTCAGGTCTCATAAGCATAGTTCCACATGAAGCTACACAAATACCACATTCTATACATCTATCAAGTTCAAATGTTTCATCAGCTACATCAGCATCAACTTTTTCTTCAATTTTCGTGATATCTGGTTTATGGTTTGTATGAACCCAAGATTCAACTTTCATAGACATAGCATCCATCCATTTACCAGTATTTACTGATAAATCTTTGATAAGCTCAAATGCTGGCATAGGCATTAATTGTAATTTTCCTTCTGGATAATTTGCAATAAGTGTTCTACACGCTAAAACTGGTTTTCCATTTACTACCATTCCACAAGAACCACAGATCCCTGCACGACATACAAAATCAAATGATAAATCAGGATCAAGCTCTTCTCTAATTTTTGTCAAAGCAATAAAAAGTGTCATACCTGGAGTCTCTTCTAGTGTAAAATCAACAAACTCAGGTTTAGAATCTTTTGCTCTTGGATTATATTTCAATGCTGAAATAGTTATTTCTCTACCTTTTGCAATACTCATTATTTGTCTCCTGCTCTTTCATTTTTCTCTCTATAGTTCATTGGTAAATCAAATGGCATTAAAGCATCTTGAATTTCGTGTCTATCTTTACCCTCAGCTTGTAATTTTTCAGTTATTTCATCAACTACAACTTGTCTTTTTTCAGATAATTCATTTTCAATAATCATCCCTTTTGCACCATATCCTCTAAAAGCAGGAGGCATTTCCATAGACATAATATCTAAATCTTGATATTCAATAGTTGGTGTAGTTTGATTTTTATCAGGCCACGATGAAAGTGTTCTTTTTAACCAGTTTGCATCATCTCTTTTTAAGAAGTCTTCTCTATAGTGAGCACCTCTTGATTCTGTTCTTTCTCGTCCACCTTTAGCAACACAAAGTGCAATTTTAAGCATTCGCGGAACTCTATATGCTTCTTCTAATTCAGGGTTACCAACTCTTTCTTTAGACTTAACATTAATATGTTTTGTTTTCTTTAAAAGTTCTTCAAGTTCATCAACAGCTTCAGATAAACCTTTACCATCTCTAAAAATACCAACTTTTTGATCCATTAGGTTTTGCATTTTATTTTTGATTCTAAAAATATCTTCGCTTCCTTCATACGCTAAAATATCATTTATGTAATTATCTTGCTCATCTAAAAATTTTTGTACAACTTTTGTTCCAACAACTACATCATTTTCGATACAGTAATCAGCAAAATAGTTACCAATAATCATACCTGCAACAACTGTTTCAGAAACAGAGTTTCCTCCAAGTCTATTAAATCCATGCATATCCCAACAACAAGCTTCACCACATGAGAAAAGTCCATTTAGTGTTTGCGATTCTCCTGTTGGTTTTGTTCTAATTCCACCCATAGAGTAATGTTGCATTGGTAAAACAGGAGCCCATCCAGCTTTCCCTTCATCTGCTGGATCAATACCATTAAAAATTTGACAGATCTCTTGAACATCTCTTAAATTCTTTTCAATATGTTCTCGACCTAAAATAGAGATATCTAACCAAATATGATCACCATATGGAGAAGGAACACCTTTACCATTTCTAATATGTTCAATCATTCTTCTTGAAACAACATCTCTTGACGCAAGTTCTTTTTTCTCTGGCTCATAATCTGGCATAAATCTATGACCATCAACATCTCTTAAGATTCCACCATCTCCACGACATCCTTCAGTAAGTAAAATACCTGATGGAACAATTGGAGTTGGGTGAAATTGTACAGCTTCCATATTTCCTAAAGTTGCAATACCAGTTTCTAAGGCAATGGCAGCACCGATACCTTCACAAATTACAGCATTTGTAGTTTGTTTAAATATTCTTCCATATCCACCAGTTGCAATACATGTACCTTTAGAAACATATGCTTCTAACTCACCTGTAATAAGGTCTCTTACAATAGAACCATAACATCTACCATTTTCATGGATCAATGATAAAGCTTCTTTTCTATCTCTAATATCAACTTCGTGTTTTAAAGCTTCATTTGCAACACCAAATAACATAGTGTGTCCAGTTGCATCAGCTGTATAACATGTTCTCCATTTTTTAGTACCACCAAAATCTCGAGACATAATAAGTCCAGCTCTATCAGCATCTTCTGTAATAGTTGTTTTTTTAGCGTTAATTACAGCTTCTCTTGAACCCTCACGAACTCTTGTCCAAGGCACACCCCAACCTGCTAATTCTCGAATAGCTTTTGGTGCAGTATGTACGAACATTCTCGCAACTTCTTGATCACATCCCCAGTCACTACCTTTTACAGTATCAGCGAAGTGCATATCTTCATTATCACCATCAGACATTTTAGAGTTTCCTAAAGATGCCTGCATACCACCTTGAGCAGCAGCTGAGTGAGATCTTTTAACCGGTACTAAAGACAATACAATCGTATTTAAACCTTTTTTTTGTGCAGCAACAGCAGCTCTTAAACCCGCAAGTCCTCCACCAATAACAAGTGCATCACAATATGTAATTTTCATTATGCAATTCCTCCAATAGATTTATTTGATATATTATATGATATTATTTTTGCAGAACTTGGAACATATTTTTCACCTGAATTATTAGCATGTTCATAACCAATTTTCATATATGCAAGTAATGAAGCAAATCCTAAAACTAAAAAGAAAATAGTTAATGCCCATTTCACTTTTTTAAGTGTTTTTCTAGTTTGTTTAGGATTTTTCCCATCAAACCATCCCCATTTAACACAAAGTCTATATAGACCAATTGTTCCATGAAATTCAACTGCTAATAAAAGTAAAATATATAAAGGCCACATCCACTCAGACCAAACTCGATCTGATGATGCATATGGACCAATTGCATCAGAATGAGTCATAATGATATATAAGTGAACAGAACCTAGGAAAAACATAACAAAACCAGTAAATGCTTGTGTCATCCATAATTTTGTATCATCATGATTCATATTTACAGAGTGTGCTCGAATAACTTGGTATTGTTTAAAATTACCTGGTAATTTTCGCATACCCAATCCAGCATGTGTGATAAATACAATGAAAATAAAAGCAGCAAATATCGTTACTACTAGTGGACTTCCACCTTCCCAAATAAAATTTAATTCTAAAAATTTAGTTATGCTATACATAAAATCTTTAGAAACTAAAATCGACGCTACCATGATCATATGTCCCCACATAAACAATGCTAAAAAACCACCCGTAACACTTTGAAGATAATCAAGCCTTGCTGGCATTCGACTTTTCTTCCCCTCAACTGTTTTACCTAAATAGCCTTCAATTAGGTCACTCATATTCTATCCTTTCTTACACTAAATGTTATTTCTATAGTCCGTGATGATAACCTAACCTAGCTTTGTTATACTTTACAAGAAAATACAGAATTATAAGTAGAAATCATAATATGATAGAATAGCAATATTAATAAAAGCGATTTTAAAGGCTTTTCTAACTATTTTTAAGTTTTTTTTAAAAAAAATATTTGTGTTACTTTTCAACTCATAATTTTATACATTACAAGAATTCTAGATATTATTTAGTTAAAAAAATATATTTATCTTTATGTTATAATTCACTATTTTGTAATTTTAGAAAAATCATTGCAGTCATAATAACATCATTTATCGCATCATGCTTCCCTAACCGTGGTAAACCTAACCGTTCCATTATAATATCAAAACGAAGATCAATATTTCCACCTGGATATTTTTTAATCATCTGATCAAAATACAGCTCTGAAACTTCTATTTGTTCATTTGGTAATTTGATTCCTATTTTTGGCTTTATATATTTATTTACCATTGCACAATCAAATTCTAAATAGTATCCAACTAAAGGACGATTCCCAACAAAGTCAAGAAATTCATCAATAACACAATCTATATCTAATCCATCTTCGATATCACACTCTCGTATATGGTGTATTTTAATGCTCTCTTCAGTGAGGGAATTTTTGGTTTGAACAAATCGTTCAAATTTTTTACTTTGTAAAATACGATTGTTTTTAATAATAATTGCACCAATTGAAATGATTTCATCTTTTTGAGGATTCAGACCCGTTGTTTCGCAATCAAAACAAACATACTCATCACCATCATACGGATCAAATAAGTAACTATATTTTTCATCTGTTAAATTTTTTTTATTGAAATACTGTTTTATTTTTTTAATCATAGTTTTTAACTTATAACATTTAATTTAAAATGAAAATTGATAAATTTTTTAAACCTATTTACAATTTTTAAACTATCTTTTAAAAGATCTTTTTCAAGCATTGAAAGTTTTGAAGGATTTATATAGTTATCCAAACTTTCATTTCGATCTATTTTTTCTAAACGAAATTTCAATCGCAAAGATAAAAAGAAATTAAATGCTTCCATTAGTTCATTTCTAAACTCTTTATCAATTATACCTCTTTTATGAAGCTCTTTTAATCTTTCAAAAGTACTTGTTTCATCTATTTGTTTTTCTATAGATAAACTTCTTGTTCCATGTACAATAGGAAAAATTCCCCCTTTTTTTAAGTCGAGTTCATCTTTATGTTTATCTTTATCTACAACAAAATCACTAAACATACTCAAAGGTGTTTCAAAAGATAAAATAGGTTTTGCGAAAAATGGATAAAAAGTATTGGTATTTTGACACACATGAAATACATAATCTTTTATCTCTTTTAATAGTGTCTTATTTCCAGTAACAGCGATCGCATCATAAAAAATCGATAAATTCATAAATCCCTCTTCACTAGGCTTCGTAACCCAATCAAACATTTGATCTTTAAATTCAGTTTTTGTCCGTACCCAATATGGATTTGACACCATTATATTC
>JBASAI010000177.1:0-6140 GCA_049650525.1 Arcobacteraceae bacterium | reverse complement strand
GTTGTCCTGTTTTAGATTTACTAATTTTGATATCAAAAAATGCACACTCTTTACCAATACCTGTACCAATAGCTTTACTAGCAGCTTCTTTTGCAGCCCAAAAACCAGCTGCATTGGAAGCATTTTTTACTAAAGATATCTCTTTTTGTATTAAGAATTTTTCTAACGCTTTTGGACCAAAACGACTCATCATTTTCTCAATTCTTTCAATCACACAGATATCAATACCAATCATATTTTATGAATCCATTTTTCCTATAGCACAAGAAACAAAACTTTTTGCTTTTGTTCCTATATTTTCGAAAGTCGAGAGTTCATCTGTTGATAAAGGATAGCCTAAGGCTCGTAGTTTTTTTTGTAACTCTTCTTTTTGATTTTCTTCTATATCAAGAGTAATTTTTCTAGGATGTACTTCTAAATCTACTGAAACCTCTCCAAAACTCTCTTTAAGTTTTGTTTTAAGTGTATTGGCACAACCACCACATTTTACATTTTCTACTTCAAATGTTTGTAACATTATTAATCCTTTCTATTTAAATAGCGCTCTAATATAATTTTTGCAGCTATTGAATCTATGCGGCCATCTCTTTTGTGTTTTATCTCACCCATTGTTAACTCTTTTGCTTCAACAGAACTCATATTTTCATTTTGAAATACCATCTCTCCGTCAAAATTTAAAAGTTTCACAAAATGCTCCACTCGAGGCTTCATATCTTCACTTGACTCTGGATATCCAACAACTAAGATATCTATCTCCCACTCTTGTAAAAAAGTATCTACCTCTCTGGCAGCTTGATTTCGATTTTTTCGTAAGATTGCTTCTTGAGGATTGACTATATCTGATATTAAAGATACAGCACACCCTATTCTTTTCAAACCGATATCAATACTTGCATATTTTTTTTGCATATTAAAAACCTAATATCCCTTTGAGTTTACCATCAAGTTTTTCATCTAATTTATCTTTGATTTTAGATTTTGCTTTCTCTTTCAGCTCATTTTTTATATTTTCTTCTTGTGAATACAATACCTCTTTTACTTTTTCTTTTAAAACAGTATCAAGATTTGAGTTTATAGATATACTTGGATTATTTATTTTTCCACTTATGTTTACCTTTGCATTTATCCCTTGCGTTTTAACAAGGGATTCATTAAGTATAGTAATATACTTATTAGATTCGGGAAATGCAATATCAGTTGAAAGTACATCAATTGTTTCATATCCATCAAGATCTATTTTATTGTCAACTTTTAATGCAAGATTTGTGTCTATTGTCGTATTTGATATCGAAACTCCTTTTTTACTCATTGGCTTAACTATATATTCTTTGAGTTTTAAATCTAACGAATCTATTGATTTTTTTTCTGTTTCCAAAATAGAAAGTTCAGCATTTAAACTTTTAAAAGAGTTTGTTGATGTCTCAATCATAATTACAAATGGCTTTTTATGAAGATACTGATTATTTGTAAGATCAGAAAAGATTCCGCTAATCGTACTATCATTTCTTATCAAAGAAAAAGTTCCTTTTTTTATCAATAATTCTGGCAAAGTTGAATCTAAATCAAAATAAACAAATAAACCTTCTGCTCTCTCTTCTTTAATCTTTTTTTCAGAATTAAAAAGAGGTTTGATCTGTTCATAATATTGTTTATACTTAGTAAATTCTGCTTTATAATCCTTATCAAATTCATTTTGAATCTTTGCTACATCAATATTTTTTAAAGAAGTTAATGCATCAATATCACTTCCGGATGTTTCTTTTGTTTTTACATTTGATGTTTCTTCTGTACTTTTTTCTTTTAAAGCAATTTTATTTGTATCAGGAAAACTAATTTTATCTACTATTATATTATCAACAATAAGTCTTTTAAAAATAAGTTGTGAGAGATGTATATCAAATACAATATTTTCAATTTTCATATTATCAGATGGATCTTTTAGATCAGATACAAAAACATTTTCTAACTCAATTGATGATGCAAATATACTAGTACTTAGACTTTCTATAGTTACCATTTTATCAGATGCTTTACTTACTGATTTTTCAATACTTGTTTTAATAATAGCATCAAGAATAAAAATTTTAAATAAAAACAACACTGCAATTATAAAAAGAAGTACTAAAATACCTGCTAAACGAAAAGTTTTTATTTGTTTTTTTTCTTCATTTTTAAAAAATTGTAATTTATTTAAAAGTGGTATATTTTGTATTTTTGTTGCTATTATTGTTCTATATTTGATCAACAGAAAAGAAGACAATACATATACAAAAGGAAATAAAAGAAGAGAAATTACAAAACTTCCCATAAATATTGTATTGTTAAATCCTGAAAGATTTCCTATCGGATTATTATACATTTGTGTAAAAATCATTTGTAATTCTTCTGAATGTAACACACTCGATCCAACAGAAGCAAATATAGGATCAAATATCAATCCCAAAGTACCAAATACAGACATAGCTAGTATAAAAATTCCTACATGAATATTTAATAATAACACTGCAATAATAATCACTACATTATGTAATGAGATAAAGGGAGTCAAACCAACAATCATCCCTAAAGAGATTGCAAGTGATATTTGCCATGGTTTTCCTGCATGATTGAGAGCTTTCCATATTTTTTTTATTGTAAACATTTTTTTCCTTATTTAACTTAATAGTTCATTTGCAACATCAAATTTATTTGCCGTCATAAGATGTATTTTGGGATGTATTTTTTGAACATCTTTTAAAATGTTTGTGCTTAACTCCATACCTACTTTATATTCTTCTTCAACACTAATCTTTAAAGCCTTTGCTAATTTATCAATCCAAGTACTTGGAACATAAATACCAGGTACATGTGAAGATAAAAATTGCGCCGTTCGAAGTTTTGTGATTGGAAAAATTCCAATGATTAATTGTGACTTTCTTCTCTCATCTTGAAACTCATTTTGTACATTTTTAAAATACTCAATAAGCTGTTTAGCATTTTCTAAATCATATACAGGCTGAGTGATGATACCTCGTGTTTTATTACTCACTTTTTTAAACATTCTTTTTTCTAATGATTTCATATTTTTAGCATACGAATTGATCACTGAAAAAGGATATATTAGTTTTGGTTTACTCTTAAAAGGTTTTCCCGCATAATCCATTCCATTATTAAAAGAGTTTATTATCTCTAATAGCATTGTAGAGTTTCCCTCAAAAACACCTTTTGCTCGTGGCTGGTCACTCATATTTGCGGGATCTCCAGTCAAAGCTAACACTGCTCGTATATCAAAATCATTTCCACCAAGAAGATCACTTTGTAGTGCTATTTTATTTTTATCTCGCATACTCATCGTAGCAATAACAGGTTTTTTAAATTTTTGTTGTATTTTTACACTTGCAAACATAGCGTTGTATTTCAATTTTGCTAGAGGATTATCTGTAGTACTAAATCCATCAACTTTTTTATCCAATCCATATTCTTCTATTTTATTTAAAATTGGATCCATAGTTGGCTCATGTGATGGTGTTGTTTCCAATGTCAAATATTTATCTTCTTCTAATGTTTTTATAAGTGTTGTAAACATATAAGTTTTGCCTTTTGTACTAAATCAATTTCTAACGAAACTGTCGATATAATTACTTATATTATAACACAAAAGGTATAAATAATGAAATTAGCAGTATTTGATTTTGACTCAACTTTAATGGATGGAGAAACTATAGATTTTTTTGCAGCTGAGTTAGGTTTGGAAAAAGAAGTAGCCGAGATTACAGATTTAGCGATGAATGGAAAATTGGATTTTTTTGAGAGCTTAATCACACGAGTTGAACTTCTCAAAGGGTTAGACTACAACAAGGTAGTAGAAATAGGAAAAAACCTTCCTTTGATGCCTGGAGCTCTTGAAATTGTACCCGCATTACAAGAAAAGGGATATAAAGTGATCTGCTTTAGTGGTGGATTTCGAGTAGGAACATCACCTGCAAAAGAAACACTAGGACTCGATGCTGATTTTTCAAATGTTCTTCACCATAAAGATGGAGTGCTTACAGGACTTGTAGGTGGTGATATGATGTTTGATTATAGTAAAGGTGATATGATTCAAAGACTTCAAAATATTTTGGGTATCTCTAGAGCTGATACGCTCGTTGTAGGTGATGGAGCAAATGATAGAAGTATGTTTGCACATGCAGATACTAGAATTGCATTTTGTGCAAAAGATATTTTAAAAAAAGAAGCAAATATCATAATCGATACAAAAGACTTAACTCAAATACTTCATCATATAAAATAAATTCTTTACGAATTTATTTTATATCTTTATTGTATTCGTCGAAATGAATAATTACCAACCCTATACAACTTTACAGGATAAATAACTTGATTATCCGTAAGTGACAAATCTTCAAATATATCAATATCATCATTTAACAAATACTCAACACCAATAATAGTTGCATAATTTACCCAGCTATAACTCAAATTATTTCCAATTAAGGTATTGTACTCTTCCAACTCATTCGGTATCATTCCAATAGAATTAGCAATTACAAGTTTTGTTCTATCATTTTTTTGAGTAAGTGAAAATAATAATGGAGTATAGTTTAATTGTGTTGATACTATAGATGATATTTCTAACTCCGCTGCATTGATTGCTGAAAGTAAAATCGAACTTTTAACTATAGGAGTATTTAATATTACAACACTATTGTCAAGTCTTCTATTATTTGTTAAAAAAGAATTATATCTTCCATTATTATCATCAATTTTTTTTGTATAAATAATTCTTTCATTTCTTAAATATTCATGTAAAGTGCTCCCAATGGCAGAACTTCCATAAAACTCTACAAGCTTTTTTCCTTGAGCAAACTTTATAAGCTTTTTATATTGGTCTTTATAACTTATTGCCCCAAATGTAAAATCAAGAGAATTAAACTGACTATTATTTACTAAATCATATTTATTAATAAGTGGAAAATAAAATTTTATGTTTTCTATTCCTGAAACTTCTGTCAAATACATCAATTCATCTTTTGTAATCATTGCAATAACTTTTTTTACATTATCTTCTTTTAATTTTGCAATAATATTCAAAATATTTTTTTTATTTTGAACAATTATATCATATGTCGTTAATTTAAATTTATTGTCATTAATAATTAAATAGGTGCTGATACTATTCGTTGCCTCTAGTGCATATTTACCTATTGTATGAGAAGGATATATGATTGCTATTTCATCAACTGGTCCAGTATTTTTAACATTCTTTTCTCTATCAAAATCCCCTATCCCAAAAAAAGACACCGCAGGTGAGTTTACATTTTTACTTGCATATGATGAACTATTTTGTATTTTCGTATCTTTTTGTACAGTCTGGTTTGTTTGAGAACATCCTGCAAATACAAAAACTGTAACTATAATTTGTAATAAAATTTTCATTTTTCTTCCAATATTTTCTTTATTTTTTTTAAATCTATAAACATTTTTTCTTTGAATGACGGGTTTTTATTTATAAAACCAATCTCAAGTAATGGAATTACTTTTATATTATTGTATAAAAACACATTTCCAGATACATCAAAAACATCTTCATAACTACTTAACAAATAATTAAAAGCTTTCCCAAAAGTGATGATAATCTCAGGCTCAGAGATCTCGATTTGTTTAGCGATATATTGCATACATTTAGTAATCTCTTCATCTAAATTATTTTTATAAGTCTTTAACCTACATTTTATTATGTTTGTCATATAGACATCATTAACATTCAACTCTAACACATTTTTTAGCATATTACTTAATATGTCAAATTCTTTTTCATCATTCGTAGTGCTTTTTACACCCAAAAAATATATTTTACTTTTACTATCACCTATCCCAAAACTTGAACTAATTTTAGATTTTGATAACTCACACAATGAACAGTTAGTCACATATTCCTCAAGACCATTTATATCTTGAGGAAGCCTACTCATCATCTTATTAGTTCGATTTAAATTTATATCCTCAACATGTTTAATACCAAGTATTTTTTTCGTTTTCAAAATATGGAGTAACTCTTGTTTCATCTCTATTGTTAAATTCATTAGAAAGATTATACATTATTCTGCCTTTCATCATCTTTTGTTCCAATAGTTGGAACAAAACTATCTATATTGTTG
>JBASAI010000176.1:0-5151 GCA_049650525.1 Arcobacteraceae bacterium | reverse complement strand
TGAAACCTACCCATTCTTTTTATCTCAAATACTATTATTTACTTATCTCTACTGGTCAAATACAGCAGTTCAACTATGATATCATTATGCTCGATGAAGCACAAGATACAAATGAAGTGACTTTGGGTATTTTTGAAGCGTTGAGTTCACGAGTGAAGATCTATGTGGGTGATGAACATCAACAAATATACTCTTTTCGTGGAAGTAAAAATGCACTCAATAAAATAAAATCAGATAAAAAACTCTATCTCTCGTGTAGTTTTAGATTCAATAATACCATTGCAAATTTTGCAAATATTTTACTCAAAAACTTTAAAAATGAAACAGTAAGTATTGATACTTTTAAAGAAAACAAAGATCAAAAGATACAAACAAATGGCTATATCTCAAGAACAAATGCCCAACTTATCGCCATCATCTCAGAGCGTATAAATACACGCAAACCATTTGTAACTGTGCGCGATCCAAATGAGATCTTTAATCTCACGATTGAAGTTCATTATATATTAACAAACAAAAAAGATGAGGTAAAAAGAAACCGATTTTTAAAAGAGTTTACAAGTGATGAAGAGATCCTCGACTATGCAAACGAAGTGGATGATTTCGAGCTCAAATCAGCACTCAAAATAGCAAAAGAGTACAAAGAAAAAGTGTTTCAGTTCAAAGATATTGCAGATAAGTTTTATTCCGCATGGAAAAACAAAACAAACAATGGCTTTGAAAAAAGAACAGCTGAGATACTTTTTTTGACCACCGCACACACAGCCAAAGGTTTGGAGTGGGACAAGGTGACTATTGCAGATGATTTTACAGATTTTGCTGATTTGATTGTTGATTTTGGCTGTAATGATCTAAAAGAGTTTCAAGAAGAGCAAAACTTCTTACCAAATCAAGAACTAATGGATGAGTTCAATCTTTTTTATGTAGCAGTTACAAGAGCCAAAAAAATGCTTGTAAAAGATAGTGAAAATTTTCACTATCTCATGGCAAAAGATATCAAAAAACTTTTAAACGCACGGATAAAAGAAGCTAAAGAAGATCTTGAAAATATCAAATCAGGCAAAAAAACAAAAGTTTCTAAAATGCAAGTAGAAGAGAAACAACTCCTACGACAACAAAGAAATCAAGATGATGGAAAAGCAAAAAATAGTGGACTCAAGTGGAACCTGGAGGATAAAATAAAAGCAAAAAGTATGTATAATAAAGATAACAATATCTTAGAAATCGCATCAAAATTAGAAAGAACTACAGGTTCTATCTTGGGTGAATTATTTAAAAGTGAAGTGATCACAAAATCACAACAACTAAAACTCTCACAGCTCATAAAAGAAAAACCTATGATGGCTAAAAAAAGTGGAATGTAATATTTATATGGTTAAAGCAATTTAACTGTATACTTCATTATGCAAACACAAAGAATATTTTTACAAACACACGAGCCGCTTGATTTTACTTTTAAACAAACAAAAGATGATTTTATCGTTGATGAGATATCCCATAGAAAATTTAAAGGTAAAGGAAACTTTTTTATTTTGAGGATCAAAAAACAGTCTCTTTCGACTTGGGATCTGCTTTCACACATCTCTGATGTTTTGGGTATCGATGAACATCTTATCGGATATGCTGGACTCAAAGATAAAAATGCCACTACGACACAATATATAAGCATCCCTTTACATAAAAGTAAAGAGTATAAGCTTTTAAATAATAAAAATATCAAAGTGATCGAGACTTTTATCCATGATAAAAAACTCAAAATCGGTGACTTAATTGGAAACCGATTTAAGATAAATCTACATGATATAAATGCACAGAGTTTACCTCAAATATATCAAACAATTTCACAAATACAAAAACATGGTATGCCTAACTATTTTGGATATCAACGCTTTGGGAAAGAATCCAATTTTGAAAAATCAAAACGGATCATCGAAGGGGAAGAAGTACTCAAAGATAAAAAGCTCGAAAAATTTATGAAGCTAGCATATCAAAGCTATTTTTTCAATGCGTGGTTAGCTTCACGAATAGAACTTTCAAAAGATGCAAAGTCAAATAAACTACTTCCTTTAGAAGGAGATATTTTCAAACTTCATGATCGTACAACAATCACAGGACTTCTTCCTGGTCGTGATATTGTAAGAGCAAAAGATAAAGCTCGTGAAATAGAGGAAAAATTTGATGATATATTTATTCAAGAAAAAGGGTACAGAAGAGATGCGTGGATAAAACCTAATGATATCAAAAATAAGTACAATAAAGAACAAAATACAATGGCGTTGGAGTTTGCACTCCCTAAAAGTAGTTATGCAACAGTTTTTATCGAAAATGTGGCAAATAAAAACTTTACATATTAAACTTTAATGTGTAATTAACAGATGAAGTATATAATCAGAGATGAAAATTTTAATAAAAAAAATAATTTTAGATAAGTTAATATAATGGAAGCTATTGATTTTATTTCTATAGCAACTATTGCATTCTTAGGTTCTTTTGGACATTGTATAGGGATGTGTGGTGGGATTGTTATCGCATACTCTAGTACTAAAGTGCAGCAAAGATGGAGTAAAACACAGCAGTCGATTGCGCATCTTTTATATTCATTTGGTAGAATCGTGACTTACTGTACTTTAGGAGCTATTTTTGGCTACATTGGCTCAGTTGCAACTTTTTCAAACACAGCCAACGGGATCTTGTGGCTCATAGCAGGTGTAGCGATGCTACTTACGGGATTATCACTTTTGGGAAAAATAAAGTTCTTAGTTTTGATAGAACACTCTTTTTCAAAATCAACTTGGTATCAAAATAATTTCCGAGCACTTTTAAAAAGTCAAACATTTTTAAGTTTTTTTCTACTCGGAGTTTTAAATGGACTTTTACCGTGTGGGTTTGTATACTTTTTTGCTATCACAGCTGCAAGTACTGCTGATCCATTATATGGAGCTTTAGTGATGCTGATTTTTGGACTCAGCACTGTGCCAGCTTTGTTTTCACTTGGTTTTTTTGTAGGATTGTTTAAACAATCAGGTATACGAAATATCATGATGAAACTAGCTGCTATCTCAGTGATATTGTATGGTTCATATACGATTTATAATGGATATGACTATTTAACTACACCTGATAAAACTCTTTTTGAATCTCATTAATATATCAAAAAAAGAAAATTGGATACAAAATAAGATATAATTGATATAAAATTATAAATATTTCGGATTCAATGACTGAGATAAAAGGAAAGAAATTAGATGTTAGAAACTGCAATAGCATTATATTGTATATATTTTTTAGTAAATGTGTATACGATATTTATGCAAATAGATTATGTAAAAAAGGCGAGATCACAAAGTGCTGTGATTTTAATACCATCAAAGTTTAAAGTTGCTGGGGATTATACAGTTGAGTCTCAAAAACTCTCACTAGCAAGTATTTTTTATGAATTTATTGTATTTTTTGCATGGATATCTTTTGGATTAGTTGCTTTAGATTCTGCTACTAGTTCACTTTATGGATGGCAAAAAGCTGTTGTATTTGTGGATGCCTTTATCATCATCAATTGGCTGTTTGGATTACCTTTTGATCTATATAAAACTTTTAAACTTGATAAAAAATATGAGTTTTCAAATATGACACCTTTATTATTTATCAAAGATACGATGAAAAGTGGTATGTTGTTTTTAGTATTTGGGAGTGCTGTTATAGCCGGACTTACTTTTATCATCGAATCATTTCCATCGTGGTGGATATATGGTTTTGTATTTATTTTTGCTGTGATTATTTTGATCAATGCGTTGTATCCCCTTATTAGAGATAAAATGTTTGATAAGTTTAGTCCACTCAAAGATGAAGAATTGGCACTAAAAATCAATAAACTTTTAGAAGAGGTTGGCTTTAAAAGTAGTGGAGTTTTTAGTGTGGATGCGAGTAAAAGAGACAATAGACTTAACGCATATTTTGGAGGACTTGGAAGTACTAAAAGAGTAGTTTTATTTGATACCTTAATAGAAAAACTCACACACAATGAACTTTTAGCCGTATTAGGGCACGAATTAGGGCATTTTAAAAATGGTGATATTTTAAAAAATATAGGAATTATGGGATTTGTGATGTTTGTGTTTTTTGCTATTTTTGGGAATATTCCTGATGAGTTTTTTCTACAGTTACGAATCAATAACGAACCGTATGCAGTAATTATAGTTTTTATGATGTTTTCTCCGATTTTATCATTTTTCCTGATGCCTCTCATCAGTGCGATGAGTAGACATAATGAATATGCAGCCGATGAGTTTGGAAGTGATCTTTCATCTAAAGAAGACTTAGTAAATGCACTTTTAAAACTAGCAAATGAAAATAAATCATTTCCTTTATCTCATCCACTATATATCTTTTTTCATTATTCTCATCCACCGTTAGTGGAAAGACTTAAAGAGTTAGGGTATGTTGGTGCTGGAATAGGGCAACATAAAAATAAAGATGCTTTGAAAGGGTCTTGTGAAAACATATAAACAAATAGTAAAAGAGTATTCGCGATATTTAAAAGAGGTGACACATATTCCTCAAAAAGAGGTGGAGATATTGATTCTTCATCTTATGCAAAAAAATACTATTTGGTTACATTTGAATTATGAAAAAGAGTGTACTTGCGAAAAAGAGCTTGAAAAATTAGTGAAAAAAAGAGCTACCAATTATCCTTTGGAATATATCACAAAAAGAGCTAGTTTTTATGGGGAAGTATTTAATGTTGCTGATGGTGTGTTGATCCCTCGCCCTGAAACTGAAATATTGGTAGAAAAAGCAGAGGTGATTTTGAAAGAGATACAAAACCCAATAGTTTTAGAAATCGGAGTAGGAAGTGGTATCATCTCTGTGATGCTAGCAATGCTTATTCCTGATATAGAGATCATCGCTGTTGATATCAATGAAAAAGCACTTGAACTAGCTAAATCAAATGCAACAAAACACAATGTTGAAGATAAAATAACATTTATAAAAAGTGATCTATTCGCTGATGTACCTGATATCAAGTTTGATATGGTTATATCAAATCCACCTTATATTGCAGATGATTATAAACTCCCTTTAAATGTAAAATATGAACCGTCAAATGCTTTATTTGGAGGTAATGTTGGTGACGAACTTTTGAAAAATATTATT
>JBASAI010000175.1:0-6791 GCA_049650525.1 Arcobacteraceae bacterium | reverse complement strand
AGAATACACAGCTGCAGGAACCTTTTCTCCTGCACCATTAATAGCTACTACTTTCCAAAAATAAGTAGATCCAGAATCCAAATTTTCAACTGTATGTTTTAACTCTTTTGTTTGATCCTCTATTTTTTGAGAATTAGAAAACTGTTCATTTTTACTCAAAAACACATCATACTTAGTTGATGGATCGCCATTTTTTTTCCATTCTAAAGTAACTGATTTTGCATCAATTATTGATTTATTTGCTGGTGATATTGGAGTCGAAGGCATAAATCCAGTAGAAAAAGAAGATATTTTACTATATACTTTCTCACCACTAGAAGTTACTGCAGCAACTTTCCAAAAATAAGTTCTACTGCCAAGAAGTTCTCTCACAGTATGTTTATTAAGTGTTATTCCACTCACAACCATATTAGAATCATCTAAAACTTCTGTTGTTCCAATATAAACATTATAGCTTATTTTAGGCTCAGAATTCATTACCCATTCAAGTTTAACTTTTGTGTCCTTGATTAGTGCATCACTTATAGGAAAACTAAGCTCAGAGGCCTTAGGTAATTTCTTTACATCTCCATCTTTTGAACATGACGTTAACAAACTTAAGAGGGTGAATACTAATATTATTAGTCTTTTCATAGTGATTATATTAGATCATTTTTCATGTTTTTTTTCTTACTGTCACGAGCAAAAATAAGTAAAAATAATTAGATATTATTATGCTTTCTTTACAATTTAGCAACAACTAACATTTCATGATAAAAAGCATGTATACATTGATAAACAGCAGAAAATTCTTTTTTTACAAAATAAACAAAAAGAAGTGAAAACGCAAATAAAAAAACTCATAAAAGCCTTATTAACAAAGAGATTCAAAGAATTTAAAGCAAAATTAATAAAATCTATTTTACTTAAGGCATAAAAATTCGTTATCACACACAGAAGTAATTCGTTGTCACTATTAATTAGTAGTCAAATAATTAGATCTATATAATTCAAAAAATAAACATCTTTTTACAAAAAAAAGACTGCTCAAAAGAATAATGAACAGCCTCTAAATAATTTAAATATTCTTTTATTGATTTTTTGTATTTATCACCTCAAGAGGAGATTCTATAAATCTAAAATCAAACTCAAATACATTAGGTAATTCAGATTTAACAAGTAGAAAACCACTTTTATTACATATTTTATCAATAAATTTTTTAATGTTAGCATTATTATCAAAAAATGATTTTATTTTACTTGTATTTTCAATATTTAATATCCTACATTTAGTATCTAAATCTTCAGCACGCTCAAATCTTATTCTATCTTCACCTTCTGGAATCATATTCAACGGCACAAAATAATAACTAAATTGATAGTAGCTATCGAAACTAAATAATAAGCCATTTCCTATGTTATCTCCTTTCGTATAATCCAATTTATTATCAGAACTATAAATAGGCTCATTAAATTCATTCAAAATTCTATTACGTTGTTGATATTTAGTTACAAAATAAAAATCAACAATATCAAAATCTCTATTTTCACTCTTAACTTCTGCATCATCAATATTTTCATCCTTTACATCAACGTCAACAGAGCAAGTAGATTTCCTAGTAATATCTGATTTTAAAGACATTAAAGCATCTGAAGAAAAACCATTCATCCATAATGAATAATGATTAAGAAAATCATAAGTAACACCCTCTCTAGCATAAGGAGGTAATGCTGAGTATCCAAAATGTCCCTCAATTCCCTCTTCATCAATCTCAAATCGATTTAGATGTTCATTATATTTAAAACAAGAAATTGATTTACCACCAATATTCATAGATATTCCAGAAACAAAACCATTCGAAGTATATACAAGAATAGCACAGTATCCTATCAAATTATCTGCATCATTATAAACAATATCAACAGTAGAAGTCCAAGTACTAAATGAAAAACCTGCTGTTACTGGATTTTCTACTGTAGCATCTTTTACACCCTTAGTAATATACAAAGTTAGATATTCTTTTAAATCCGATGTAGAAAAAGAAGGATTACTATTAATAAACTCTTTATGAAGTCTAGATCTTTCAGCACCAAGTTTTTTTCTCATTTCTCTTTTTGAAGAAAAATTAATTTTCTCAGTAGCTTTAGTTAAAATAACTTCTTTCTCAAAGCCCCTATATGTATCAAAATATAAAACAATTTTATCTTTTGTATATTCTTTAACCTCTAAACGAATAGGCATTTGTCCACCTAATGTCGCAGAAGTACCAATTTGAATTCTTGGCTCAATTAAACCAATATTAGTATCTAATGTAAGAATCAACTTATCCTCTCTAATACCTATTTCATAAGAAGAGTTTATTGGAACAATTACTCCATTCTTAACCTCATTTGTTGAACATTCAACATATAATTCACCATCTGAAGTAAAATCTAAACCTAATAAACGATTTGCTGTAACATCATTATCTATCTTTGTTGTACATACCCATGGAAATTCAGCATCTAAAAGAATACTTTTTAATTCATAAGCTCTTAAATCTTTTACTTCTTCTTTTTTAACAGTAACCTCACAACTAGCTTTTATATTATTTATTGTCTTAGCTGTTATTATAGCTCGTCCAGATTTTAATGCTGTAATATTTCCTAACTCATCAACACTTACAATAGATGGCGCATCACTCATCCACTCTAATGATTTATCTTTTGTATTTAAAGGCTTTACTATTGCGCAAAGTTTAATCGCTTCATTTAGCTCTAAAACAAGTGCATCCTGAGCCATAACAATATTACTTGCACTTACTGTTTTCAATACTATTTCCTCATTATTCTCACTATTATTCTTCTCAGAACAAGCAAAAAATAACATAACTATAGATAGAGTATATAATAAGTTTTTCATTTTCAATTTAATATTTAGCCTGATTAACATTATGTTCTTCTCTAAGTTGTTTAACAGCAATATATTTACATATTATCAGTACACCAATCACTGTTCAAACATCACCTGATTTATTCTATGCAATGATAGTTAAAATAAATTAGATATTTTAAGTATTTTTAACGAATATCACAATACAGGCAAAAAGATTACGAAAACATGTAATAAAAGGACAAACAGCCGATATTCTTAGATAAAATTCAAATACTATATAAAAAAAAAGATAGATTCATGTCTGTATGAATCTATCTTAAAAGAAATCGAATAAATATTATAATTCCGATAAATATCTTTCTGCATCCATAGCTGCCTTACAACCAGCGCCAGCAGACGTAATTGCTTGACGATAAGAAGAATCCATAATATCACCAGCTGCAAAAACACCTTCAACATTTGTCTTTGATGTTTTATCTTCAGTTAGAATATATCCTTCTGCATCTGTATTTATATAATTTTTAAACACTGCAGAATTAGGAGTATGTCCTATTGCCAAGAAGAAACCGTCAATCTTAATTGTAACTTCTTTTTCATTACTTTCTCCTTCACGATAAATTAAAATTACTCCTTCTACTCCATCATCACCAAAGAGCTCTTTTGTATTATGTTCAAAGAGAACAGTTATGTTTTCTGTTGCAAAAACTTTATCTTGCATAGCTTTTGAAGCTCTTAAAAAACTTTTTCTAACAATAAGATAAACATGATTACAAAGACCAGCTAAATAAGTAGCTTCTTCACAAGCTGTATCTCCTCCTCCAACAACAGCAACATCCTTATTCTTATAGAAAAAACCATCACAAGTAGCACAAGCAGAAACTCCCATACCTTTATATTTATCTTCAGACTCTAAACCTAAATAGCGAGCTGTAGCTCCTGTTGCTATAATTACAGAATCTGCTTCAATGACTGTATTATCGTCAATAGTTACCTTATTAGGCTTAACAGAAAAATCAACACTAGTAACCATTCCAAAACGGATATCAGTACCAAAACGTTCTGCTTGCTTACGAAGATCTTCCATCATTTCATTTCCTGTAACACCAGAAGGATAGCCAGGAAAATTATCAATTTCTGTAGTCGTTGTTAACTGACCACCCATTTGAAGACCAGTATAAATAACTGGATTTAGATTAGCTCTAGATGCATATATAGCCGCAGTATAACCAGCAGGTCCAGAGCCTATAATTAAACATTTAATTTTTTCCATTTTTTTGCTTTTTTATTATAACCACTTGATATATTACAAATCTAACAAATATCACTCACGACTACAATTTACAAAAACATAATAAGCCGTAAATAATGTTAAAATCTAAGACTCTATTACAATATCATATTTCCCAAGTAACCCCATAATTTCACTTAAAGAAAATATGGCTTTCTTCATTTTGTTTTCAGCAGGATCAATAGAATAATCATAAGAAGAACCAAAGTCACATTTCTCAAGGTTGGTATGAAAAAATTGAGCTCTTAAGAAATCACATTTAAAAAACTTTGAGGCAGTAAGAATCGATTCAAAAAAATCAACATCTTTTAAACTACAATCATAAAAAACTGTTTTGGGCATCTTTCGTCTACAGAATGAGGAATAGTCTATATTGCAACGCACAAAATCAACAATAAAAATATATTCATTTGCTATACTAAAATCTATCCCATACATTTTACAATCAACAAATTTAACATCATTTAAAACAGCCTCATCTAACTTAATCATAGAAAGATTACAATTTTCAAATTTGCATTCAAGAAAATCCGTTCTCGAAAAATCTGTAGACGATAAATTACAATTAACAAAAGTACATTCTATAAATTCTCTATCGGTAACAGATTTCTCAAAATAGTCAATGTTCTTAAATTTTTTATTTTCATGTATTTTATCAGGCATATTTAAAAGATTTATTTTAAACAAATATATAAAAAGACAGAAGATTAATAAAACGAAATCAATTAATAGTATACAAACAATTAACTATTTATCTCTAACTAATCTAACTGACATTCTTGTTCTAATTGAAGTTGTTTTTCTATAAACGCCTTTTTTCTCATCTTTATCATTTTGACCAACAATACATCTATACCAAACATTAGAGGCACCATATGCTGACACAGAAAGAGATGATGATAGATAATAAGCCCAATCATTAAATCTTGGACTAACGGCCCCCAAAATAGAAACCTCTCCTTTTCCAGCAGGCAATAATCCTAATCCAGATGAATTATTCGCAGCAACCTTCCAAGTATTATCAACCTTTCTTAATGCAGCTGCATGCGAACCTCTAAATCTATCTAATTTTCTCCCTTCTTCAGGCATTCCTAAATACACTTCTAAATCGCTCCATTCTTTATCCGTTGGAACATGCCATCCATCGGGTAAATTATTATTTATGCATTCAAGTGTATAAAAAAGACCGTATTTTTTATAATTTACATTTTCTCTAACATCATCAATATCCACATCTTCAACATTAGGAATAAACCAGAATTTATTTAAATCATAATCTGGAATAAAAGCATAATTTTCAGCCAACCACTCAACACCATTAATTATTACAGTTTTATACACACGACCATCTCTATCTAAAAAGGAACCACAGGCATCTGTTGTAAATACAGATATCTCACTCTTTTTTTCAAATCCTGCCTCATCTCTTGAAATAACTTGCCAAAAATATTTTGTAGACTTCTTTAAATTTTCAATTCTAAACTCTGTAGCTTCTATATCTAGATGTTTATCCGATTCTTTAAAAATATCACTTTCTCCTAAATACAAATGATAAGTTAATTTTTTATCTACATCTGATTTTGTTTTATTCCATTTTAGTATTTGGATAGTTGATTCTTGATTTGACATATCTACTGGCGACACTAAAATAGGTGCATCTATTTCATGTTTTTCTACAGTAAAAGAAAAAACATCAGAAGAAACTACTTTAACACCAGAACACATAACATCAACTTTCCAATAATAAGTTCTATCTCCTTTTAGATGCTTTATCTTATATTCAGATGAACCAATACCACCTTCTAACATATCTGTATTTCTAAAAACATCATTAGTTGAAAAATAAAGATCATAGGAAATATTACTATTGTTTGAATTATCTAAACCAGACCAAGATAAAGTAGCTTCATTATCTTTTATCTGTTCAGAGTCTTTAGGGAAGATTAAAGTTGGCTTCTTAGGTAATGAATTTTGAACAGTAAAAGTAAATACAGAACTTGAAGAAATCTCTTTTGATAAATTTTTTGAATTAACTTTCCAGTAATAGGTATAATTCAACTTTAAATCTTCAACTTTTAATCTATTATCTAATATATCAGATGCAATCTTGTTTTCATCTGTTAATTCAGCATTAGTTCCAAGAAAAACATCATATTTGACCTTAGAATCAATACTTTTTTTCCATTCTAGTATAATCGTTTTTTGATTAAAAACTGCAAAGTTTGCAGGTGCAGATAAAACAGTTGCTTTCAATACTAGTTCAGTATTATCGCTTTTCTTAGTACAAGATGAAAAAAAACACAAAAGCACTAATCCCAATGAAAGGAATTTCCCCATAATAGTAAATTGTTAAAATCATTTTTAAACTTAAATGCAATTATACAAAAATATGTTGAAACATTAATTTTGATTTAATATTGCAATATTTAAAAGAATGACAAAAGGCCCATAAAGACTGATTAATGGGGATTATATAGATATGAAAAGTAAAAAAAATAAACAAATGTCTTAAAAGAAGTAATATTATATCAAGTATCTATTCATTAAAATAATATTTTATATACTATTTACAAACTCAACGATGAATATATTATATAATACAAAAAAAGGATTCCTTAAAATAGAATCCTTATAATGATAAGATAATAA
>JBASAI010000174.1:0-4672 GCA_049650525.1 Arcobacteraceae bacterium | reverse complement strand
GGAAATCTTACAGACCAACAAGCTGCCGATGTAATGCTATATATCAATGCACAAGAGCGAGCGAGCTTTGATCTTCAAGATAGACTTACTGATCATCAAAAAGCTGGTAACTATCACTCGATTGTTTTAGAAGAGAAACACTCAGTAAGAAGTAACTTCAAAGCATTGGGACTTGATATCGATGAGATAAGAGGCGACAAACTTATCAAATAACACGCAACACAGTTGGAGATATCCAAAAGGATATTTCCAACTTATTTTCGGTACAATTGCTTTATGATAAAAGCATACAAAAAATTTCTTATTTTCTTTCTACTTATCATTTTTACACTTCTTTTTTTTCTTCAAAAATACAACACTATTATTGAACAAAACAAAAGAGATATTCTTGTAGCTAATACTATAGATCATATCGTCAGTGAGCTCTCATATGAAAAGAAACATGCTTTATCTTTAGCGATATTATTTGCAAAAAATCAGCAAATCATTGATGCACTCAAAAACAATCAAAAAGAGCAATTACAAATCGAAATTGATACTGTTTTACAAAGTATTTTCCAACACACAAAACAACAAAATATCCAGATTCAAGTACATACAAAAGATTTAAAAGTGTTTTATAGAAGCTGGGAAGATAAAGATAGTGGTCTTAGTCTCACAAGTTTTCGACAAGGGCTTGTCAAAGTAAAACAAACCCACCAACCATTTGTCTCAAATGAACTAGGACAAAGATTTAATATAAAAGCGATATCTCCTATCTTTGATAATGAAAAATATATCGGTTCACTTGAAGTTATTATCGATTATTCTTCATTGAAAAAGAGATTACAAACAGCAAAAATTGAAGTGTTACCGATACTACATAAAGAGTTTTTAAAAACAGCGATATCTTTAAAAAACAATAAAAAACTCCATGACTATATCGTTCTTGAAAAAGAGTACTCTAAAAAACTATATACTCTTTTAGTAAAAAATAAAGAATTTTTATCTCAAAAAGAGTTTTATTATATGAGTGATGATACTATTATCACGACGATTGCTTTAGGAAATATTGATGAAAATGCTGTGGGATATTTAGTAGTTGCTTTTCAAAATGTAACTGAAGCTTTTCACTATCTTCCAAACTACCAATACAAAGGGAGTATTGAGAGTTCAATTTCTGTAAATAATGAGATAAAATCTCAGAGAAATATAACGATAAAGTGAGCTTATGAAAATTTTACTTCTTGAAGATGATTATCTTTACAAAATATCTATAAAAGAGTTTTTAGAAGATTTAGGCTTTTATGTTGATGACTTTGATAATGGGTTTGATGCTCTGGATGCTGTTTTTGAAAAAAACTATAATCTTTTACTTTTAGATATTCGTGTGCCTGGTATAGATGGATTTTCCCTTATTCAAAAAATTCGAGAAGAGGAGATAAAAACACCTATTATCATCCTCACTTCACTTACAGATATGTCTAGTTTGAGCAAAGGATATGAGCTTGGATGCAATGACTATCTTAAAAAACCTTTTGATCTGATCGAATTGAAATATCGTATCGAACAGCTTATCAAAAACAAATGTTATGATTCAGATAAAAATATGATTGTTCTTGGTGAAAATTTTATGTTTGATATCCAAAAAAAGATTTTATACAAAGAGAAAAAAATAGTTGACTTGACACAAAAAGAGAGTCAAGTGATCAGCTTTTTGATACAAAACCGAGGATTTTATGTTTCAGTTGAGTCTCTGCATGAAAATATCTGGGACAACAAAGATATCCAATATGCAGATATACGAATGTGCATCAAAAGAATACGCGCCAAAACAGACAAAGAGTTTATCATCACAAAAAGATTTGTGGGGTATAAGATTGATACATAAAACAGATGATACAAAGATGATCATTGTTCAAGTTGTATTGACTTTAGCTATCGCTTTTTTACCTTTGTATTTTTACCTTGAAGCGTCGTTTGAAAATCAAATGATAAAAGACAAAATGATGCTCAAAAACTATGAGAGTTCTGTTGTGTCAAAAATGAGAGCATTTGAAGAGGCAAATAGCGATATTTTTTATTATCCACGATCAAATATTTTCACCTCAGCACTGTTTGACGAAAACAACAAATCACTCTTTAGCCTTTTTCCTGCACATCAGAGATTTGATACGAACAATGATTTTTTTACCCACAAAAAACAAATATGTCACAAAGAATATCTAGGGACAAATCTTTTTAAAGCAAAATATATCGTAGTATGTAAAGATATCGACAACTCACAAGTGATCTACAATACGATTATACTTGTCATTATAATGACTTGCTTGATCTTCTTATCATCATTTTTCACCATCAAACAAAGCATAGAACCCTACAAAAGGTTGTATACTATTTTGGATGATTTCTTAAAAGATGCGATGCATGAACTTCGCACCCCTTTAGGTGTTGCTCGTATAAATGTCGATCTACTACAGATGAAAATACACGATAACAAGAATCTACTTCGTATCAAATCAGCTTTAAAAAATATGACTATTATCTATGAAGATTTGGAGTATTATATGCAACGATTTAATACAAAAGATGATAAAAAAGAAATAATCTTCTCAGAATTTTTAGACAAAAGAGTAGACTTTTTTACCGATCTTGCCTCTGCTAAGAGCATCAAAATCAAAAGAGATATCACACCAGACATAGTACTCTATTTCAACGAAATTGAACTCTACAGAATCATCGACAACAACATCTCAAATGCGATAAAATACTCAAAAGAAAACACAACCATCACTATAACCCTACAAAAAGATGAAAAATATACCTCACTCATCTTTCAAGATCAGGGGATCGGTATCAAAGAGACCAACAATATATTTGATAGATATTTTAGAGGTGACAGGATCACAGGTGGCTTTGGAATAGGTCTTAATATCGTCAAAAATATTTGCGAAAAAAATAATATCAAAATCACTGTAGACTCAAAACTAGATGTTGGTAGTACTTTTAGATATCGGATTCAAAATGTTTGAAATCAACATATGTAAAGGCAATATAGTATAAATCGTGATATCATTCTAAAGAAGGATAAAAATGAATACAATAAAATCACATCTTTTAGTTCTCCTATCAACTTTTTTAGTTGCGGGTTCATTTATAGTATCACAAAAAATATCGGGAATAATAGA
This sequence comes from Arcobacteraceae bacterium, assembly GCA_049650525.1. GTDB lineage: Bacteria > Campylobacterota > Campylobacteria > Campylobacterales > Arcobacteraceae > JAIOSF01. The sequence goes on along the minus strand of JBASAI010000174.1, from coordinate 1,505 downwards.
TCCTATTTCTATTACCCTTTACCGATTTGTATTTGCAGCTATTTTATTATCGCCTATTATTTTATTAAGGAAAAAATATAGAGTAAAAATTATACCTACATTTACACGAGCGTTGATTATTAGTTTTTTTTATTCATTATATTTTATTGGTTTATTTAAAGCTTTAGAAACTACGACGGCTCTCAATACTGGAACATTATTTACTCTTGTACCACTTTTGACATCTATTTTGGCGATCTTCATTTTAAAGCAGAAGATGAATTTTAAGCAGTTTTATATCTATATAATAGGGATCTTTGGTACTTGTATCGTCATATTTAAGGGAAATTTCGAGTTATTTATTGGATTTTCTTTAAATTATGGAGATATACTATTTTTATTTGCAACTGTTGCTATGGCACTTTATTCTATTAGTACAAAATATCTTCATAGAGAAGATGATGAGCTTATTGTTTTAGTTTTTATGACTTTAATAGGAGGTTGTATTTGGATGTTTTTAAGTCTCATACTTTTCGATATCCCTTTAGAATGGGAAAAAATCCAAGGAACTACACTCAATTATATGATCTACTTAGTAATAGGAGCAACACTTATAACCGTCTACTTGTACCAACAAGCTGCGATAAATATCGGACCAAAAAAAGTGATGGCATATGTCTATCTCAATCCAGTTGCTATTGCTTTATTGGTATTTTTAATAGATGGTATTACACTCTCTTTTCTTGAAGTTGTAGGAATATTGATATCCTCATTTGCAACTTTTTTACTACTGAATCAAAAATAAAAATAAAAGTATAGAAATGGAAGATAATGATAAATTTCTAGTTAGCTATAAAATTTTCAATACCTTACATCTTCCATTATTTTTTCAAATCTAATATTTAAATATTTGCTTTGGAGCTGCATCTAGTTTTTGAGCTGCTTCTTCCCCAAAAGATAGGAAAGAATTTTCATGTTCATACTGGTGAACTTTATAATGTATCTTTTGTTTTTTGAGTAGTCATATTGCTGGTCTCATATGCTATTTTCCTTAAATATTTCTTTAAATTTATTTTCTTATAATCAAGTTTAATAATGAAACCTACACTGAGCTATGATAATCAAATCATCCAATATCTTATAAACCAATCTATGTTCAGATGTAATTCATTTAGAATAGTATCCGTTGAAATTTTCTTTGAATTTTCTGGTTTGCCTAAGCCATCTTTGCTATTTGGATCTCTTTTTATAAATTTTGAACTTTCTATTTTATATCAATTATCAGAAATCTACAATTCTCATAATGATTTTTTAATAAGCCTTTTGCATTTGGAAGTATAAGTTTGGCATCTGGCACGATATAAATACAAGTTGTATTATTTTTATCTAAGTTGTTTTCATCGATATAAAATTGACAAGATCCATAAAACTCTCGCACATCTTTTTCTCGAACTCTGTATTTGTTATTTATATCCCAATTTTTACATTGTATCAATAATATTTCATCTTCATGTCTTGCTATTAAG
>JBASAI010000173.1:0-2452 GCA_049650525.1 Arcobacteraceae bacterium | reverse complement strand
CACAGTAGAAACAACAACGGATACCATCACACAAAAGAATCAACTCATTGATGATCTGAAAGATAAAAAAGTGATGTTTAAAGAAAATGGTAAAAATATTTTAGATGAAGTAGACTATTTTATCATCGAACAGTTTGGATTTTATAACTTTTTTGATCAAAATAACAACTATATGATTCATGAAAAAATAGATGAATTTTACAAAGAGTACACCAAAAACCAACTTTTACTGGATAAACAAAATCAAGAATTATTGAGTAATAACGATACAAAAAGGTTACAATAACCCATTTTTTAGAACAATATCTCTCTATTCTTGTTACTTTTTGTGTACTATTATCCTTATAAAACATAAGGAGATACTATGAAAATAAAAATTGAAGAGGCTGTGTTTTGTCTCGTTGATGTACAAGAAAAACTATTTCCACATATATCAAACAAAGAGATACTCGAAAAAAACCTTATCACTTTGATCAAGGGTTTAAAAGTACACGATCTACCATTTATCATCAATGAACAGTATAAAAAAGGTATCGGTTCTACGATTCCATCTTTAGAAGAGCTGGTACAAGATGAGCCACATTTTGAGAAAACAACTTTTTCATGTTGTGCAAATGAAACAACACTTGAAGCTTTAAAAGCAACAGGAAAAAAAGTAGTAATAGTAGCAGGAATAGAGACACATGTGTGTGTTTTACAAACTTGTTTGGATCTTTTAGAGGAAGGTTTTCAGCCTGTTTTAGTAACTGATTGTGTGGGTTCAAGAGAACAGTACAATACTGATATGGCAATTCTAAGACTCACTCAAGCGGGTGTAATTCCTACAACATATGAATCACTTCTATTTGAGCTTACTATCAATGCTAAAAATCCAAACTTCAAAGCGATATCAGCACTGGTTAAATAAAAGCAAAAGTTGATCATCTGACAAAATAGCTCTATGAAACAGATCAATATTCCTATATAATCATTCAAAAGAGATAAGGAATATTGTGAATACTTTAGATATAGCAGTGGTCGGCAGTGGCATAGGTGGAAGTTTGATAGCTTCACTCAATGCCCATAAAAAGATCGCTTTGTTTGAAAAAGACAAAAACCTTGGTGGGTGTACGAGTACTTTTAAAAGATATGGAAACTATTATAATACTGGTGCGACTACTTTAGTAGGATATGAAGATGACCATATTGTAAAAAAGCAGTTTGATCAAATAGGACTTATTCCAAATATCTCTAAAAGTAAGATTGCTATACGGGTTGTGCAAAACAATCACATCATCGATAGAATCAAAGACTTTAAAAACTTTCTTACAAATATCAATGAAATTTATCCAAACAAAAACAACACAAAATTTTGGGAAAAAATACAAAAAATCGATACTGACTTTTGGAAACTCAAAAAAATCTACTATGCAAAATATTCTGCTAAAAAATACATTAAAACAGGTGCCTTTATAGCGGAACTTCTTGCAACTTACAAATGGGATTTATTTAAAAGTGCAGATAGTTTTATCAAAGAGATTTTGGGTGATATTTCAAGTGCATATAAAAAATTTATCGATGCACAACTTCTTATAACGATACAAACAACTTCTAGTAATATCTCACTTTTATCTTTAGCTTTAGGGCTTAGTTATCCTTTTCATGATGTATTTTATGTTCATGGTGGCATGGGTACTTTAATCGAAGATATTGTAAAAAATATTGAGGTGAAAAAAGATGAAGCAATTGTTAAAATTATCAAAGAGAAAGATCATTGGATCATAAACTCCACACAAGATCAGTACAGAACAAAACAGTTAGTTCTAAACTCTTCTATTTATCAAACAGCAGATCTTTTTGATGATCCTAAAATAAAAAAGTATTATAATAGTTTTTCTTTTAGTGATCAAAGTGCTTTTGTTTTATATCTCACACTTCAAAGTGATCTGGAGTTTTTGGAACATTATCAGTTTATATATGATGAAATCATTCCTAACTGTATCTCCAACTCTTTTTTCATCTCATTTTCACGAAAAGATGATCGAAAACTATCCAAAAATGGCTACAGCATCACGATATCTACCCATTCAAAAGCATCACTGTGGCAAAATTTATCCAAAGAAGACTATGAAAAAGAAAAAGAAAAAACACAAAGATTTATTTTAGATAAGTTTTTAGAATATTTTACAACACTCACAAAGAAAAGTATCACAAAATATTTTAGTGCTACGGCTTTAACATTTAATAGATATATAGGACGGTATAATTGTGGAGGTAAAGCAATAGGATTTAAAAATATCACCCAGATGCCTAGCTGTAACACCCCATTTAATAACTTATATAATATAGGTGATACAGTTTTTGCAGGTCAAGGTTGGCCTGGAGTGGCTTTGGGTGTGGATGTTTTACAAAAGGAACTCAATGGAACAAATTGAACTCAAAATATCGACTAAAGATTGGCTTTATATCATCT